>JABFXD010000127.1 GCA_013361925.1 Streptomyces sp.
GAGGGGGTGCCCCGCCACGGTGTCGGTGGTGGAGGTCAGTCGGCCGGGGTCAGGGCGACCTCGGCGCTGCCCGTGAGGGACGGGAGGCCCGCCGGGGGCGTGTCGGTGTAGGTGGCGTTGAAGACGGCCTTGAGGTTGTCCGAGCCGGAGTGGCCGCCGTCCACGAAGGTCTTGAACGAGCCGGAGCAGCCGTTGCTCGTGGAGAGCGGGTGGCCGTGCGTGTCGTGGCCGAGGATGAACGAGACGCTGACCTTGGCGCAGTCCACCGGCTGGTCGTCGGTGACGGTGACCTGCCAGGTGACCGTGTCCCCCCAGTGGAACGGCGTGCCGCCGTGCGGTGCGGGGTCGGTGGTGAGGGAGACGACCGGCGCCTTGTTGCCGACCACGACGGGCACCGAGGCGGAGGCCGAGCGGCCGGTGCTGTCGGTGACCTTCAGCGTGGCGTCGTAGACGCCGTTCTTGTCGAAGGTGTGCGTCGGGTTCGCCTCCCTGGAGTCCACGGTGCCGTCGGCGTCGAAGTCCCAGGCGTAGCGCAGGGCGTCACCGTCGGCGTCCTTGGTGCCGCTGCTGGAGAACTGGACCGTCAGCGGGCTGGTGCCGTTGACCACGTCCGCGGCGACCTTGGGCTCCGGAGTGCGGTTGCCGCGGACGAAGTCGATGCGGGAGAGCTGGGCCTCGGGCAGTTCCGCGAAGTACCCGGTGCCGTATTCGAGGACGTACAGCGCTCCGTCGGGGCCGAACTCGGCGTCGATCGGGCCGTCCGTGACGATCCCGGGGATCGCGTCCTCGATCTTCTGGACCTCGTTGTTCTTGCCGAGGGTGATGGCCTTCATCTGGTCGCGGGTCCACTCGTAGAAGAGCGGCTTGCCGTCGAAGTACTGGGGCCAGCGGTTGGCGGCCTTGTTGTGCTTGTCGTAGCTGTAGACCGGGCCGCCCATGGGGCCGATGCCGCCGGTGCCGAGTTCGGGGAAGTCCGGGGTGGCGCCGTAGCCGTAGACGATCTCGGCGTTCTCGACCGGGGGCAGCTCGCTGCGGCCGGTGTTGTGGCGCGAGTCGTTGACCGGCTTGGCGCAGTTGAAGGCGCCGCTGGAGGTCTGGGTGGCGAAGTCGTAGTCCTGGTAGGGCTGGTCCTGGGTCACGCAGAACGGCCAGCCGTAGTTGGCGGGGCGGTCGATGACCATCCAGCGGCCCTGGCCGGCGGGACCGCGGTTGGGGTTGGCGCTGTTGGCGTCGGGCGAGTAGTCGCCGACGTAGACCTCGCCGGTCTTGTCGTCCACTCCGAAGCGGAAGGGGTTGCGCAGGCCCATGGCGTAGATCTCGGGACGGGTCTTCGCCGTGCCCGGGGCGAACAGGTTGCCGTCGGGTATCGAATAGCCGCCGTTGCGCTTGGCCTTGATGCGCAGGACCTTGCCGCGCAGGTCGTTGGTGTTGCCCGCGGTGCGCCGCGCGTCGTAGGCCGGGTTGCGGTCGGCGCGGTCGTCGAGCGGGGCGTAGCCGTCGGAGGAGAACGGGTTGGAGTCGTCGCCGGTCGACAGGAACAGGTTGCCCTTGCGGTCGAAGTCGATCTTGCCGCCGACGTGGCAGCAGATGCCGCGGTCGGCCGGCACGTCGAGGATCTTCTGCTCGGTGCCGAAGTCGAGCTTGTTGCCCACGAGCTTGAATCGCGAAAGCCGGGTGACGCCCTTGTACTTGGCGAAGTCGGCGGCCGTGCCGAACTGCGGTGCGTCGCCTTCGTTGACGCCCGGGGTGGCCGGGTCGTCCATGGGGGTGTCGAGGCGGGGCGAGTAGTAGAGGTAGACCCAGTGGTTCTTGGCGAAGCCCGGGTCGACGGCGATGCCCTGCACGCCCTCCTCGTCGTGCTGGTAGAGCCCGGCGGGGCTCTTCTTCATGTCGGCGGCGAGGAAGTTGACACCGCTCTTGGGGTCGTGGACGCGGACCTCTCCGGTGCGGGCGGTGTGCAGCACACGCCGGTCGGGCAGCACGGCCAGGGCCATCGGCTCGCCCGGGCGGTCGTTGAGGGTGACCTTCTGGAAGTCCGACGACGTCGGCGGTGCGGGGTCCGACGGGTGGGCCTGGGCCGCGGGGAGAGGCAGCAGCCCGATGGCTCCGGCCAGGGCGGCCGCCCCGAGCAGGGTGACGATGCGTCTGTTACGCACTCAGAACTCCTTTGACCTGAACAGTGGGTGACAGGACGTCAGTTGCAGGCACGCAGGGCCGCGAGGTTGTCGTAGCCGACCTTGGCGAACTCAAGGGACTGGCCGAGGGCGGTCGTGCTCGGCGCGTTGTCCTGCTCGACCATCGGGTTGTGGTAGTTCTTCGCGCCCACCCGGGTGAAGAACTTCCGGTAGTCGATGTCGCCCGTGCCGAACGGCACCATGTCGTAGCCCAGGCCGCTCTGGAGGTTGATCACGCCGTCCTTCGCGTGGAAGAGCGGGAAGCGGTTGGTGTTGCGGACCACGAGGGCGGCCGGGTCGAAGACGTCCTCGCGCTGCGAGCCGTCGTGGGCGGTGTACGTGTGGAACTTGTACTGGGCCACGTGTGCCCAGAAGACGTCCAGCTCCAGATAGACGTTCTTGCGGTCCGTGACCTTCAGGAAGTACTCCAGCTTGCGGATGCCGGAGCTGCGGGTGGGCTTGCCCTGGTCGTCGAGCGGGCCGCCGTCGAGCAGGAAGTCGTAGGCCGCGTCGTGGTTGTGGGTGTACAGCTTCAGGCCCTCACGGCGGGCGATGCCGCCCAGGGTGTTCCACTTCTCCGCGGCGACGTCCCAGTCGGCCCGGTAGCGGGTGTTGGTGGGGTCGGCGCCGGTCCCCATGTGCTCCATGCCGAGGATGTTGGATATCTCCAGGAAGCGCTTGAAGGTGTCCAGGTCGGATGTGGTCAGCGGCCAGGACGGCGGGATGTAGCCGTGGCTGCCCTGGGCCCGCAGGCCGTACTCGTCGAGCCAGGAGCGCAGGAGCTTCGCGCCCTGGACGGTGCCCAGGTCGGCGCCGCCGGGCGCGTTGGCGTGCTGGCCGTAACCGGCGAACTCCACCTGCCGGTAGCCGAAGCGCGACAGCTGCTTGAACACCTCGCGGAACCCGGAGGGCAGGTCGGAGGCGAGCGGGTCGCGGCCGACCGCGTCACGGACGGTGTAGAGGATGATGCCCCGCTTGTTCGGCGGGACCAGCGCGGAACGGCCCCGGTCGGCGGCGGCGGCCTCGGCTCTGTCCTGCGCCAGCGCGGGGGCGGCGCCGAAGACCGGAGCGGCGATCGCCGCGGCGGAGACGGCCGTGCAGGTGCTGAGGAAACGGCGGCGGCTGACGCCGAGGGTGCGGCGCAGGTCGTCGCCGGTGACGGCTTCGTCGTTGAACGCGGTCACAGTGGTTCTCTCTTTCGTTGTAGCGAGTGCTGCGGATGCCTGGCGGCTGCCGGTCTCAGGAGAGGCCGGCGAGCCGCAGGAGCAGGGATTTCACTTCGGTGGCCGCGACGCGGCCGGACACTGCGCGGGGGGTGGAGACCAGGACGAGCGGACCGTCGTCGTCGCTCGTGGGGCGGCGGCCGTGGCTGCCGCGAAGGGGTGCGGGATCAAGGGGGACGACCGCCATGCGGTAGCGCATGCCGAGCTTCTTGCGGGCCACCGCCGTGGCCGCCTTGAGGCGGACGTAGGGGTCCTCGGGGTCCATGAACAGCTCGACGGGGTCGTAGCCGGGTTTGCGGTGGATCTCGACGAGCCGGGCGAAGTCGGGGGCGCGGGCGTCGTCGAGCCAGTAGTAGTACGTGAACCAGGCGTCCGGCGCGGCGACCGCGACCAGTTCGCCGGAGCGCGGGTGATCGAGCCCGTTGGCCTTCTTGCCCTCGTCGTCGAGGAGTTCGTCGATGCCGGGCAGGTCCGCGAGCGCTTCGCGGGTGGCCGCCAGATCCTCGGGGCGCCGGACGTACACGTGGGCGATCTGGTGGTCGGCGACCGCGAAGGCGCGGGAGGCCATCGGGTCGAGGTACTCCATGCCGTCCTGGGCGTGCACTTCAAGGAGGCCGGCGCGGCGCAGGGCGCGGTTGATGTCGACCGGGCGGCTGACGCGGGTGATGCCGTACTCGGACAGGGCCACGACCGTGCGGCCCTCGGCGCGGGCGTCGTCGAGCAACGGGCCGATGACGGCGTCGAGTTCGGCGGCGGCCCGGTGCGAGCGGGGGTCGTCGGGGCCGAACCGCTGGAGGTCGTAGTCGAGATGAGGGAGGTAGCAGAGGGTCAGGTCCGGATGGCGGGTGCGCATGATGTGGCGGGTGGCGTCGGCGATCCACTGGCTGGAGACGATGTCCGCGCCCGGTCCCCAGAAGTGGAAGAGGGGGAAGGTGCCGAGTTCTTCGGTGAGTTCGTCGTGCAGGGACGGTGGGCGGGTGTAGCAGTCGGGTTCCTTGCGGCCGTCGGCGTAGTAGACAGGCCGGGGGGTGACGGTGAAGTCGGTGTCGGCGCCCATGGCGTACCACCAGCAGATGTTGGCGACCGTGTAGCCGGGGTGGGCGCGGCGGGCGGCGTCCCAGAGTTTGTCGCCGGCGACGAGTCCGTTGTGCTGACGCCACAGCAGTACGTCGCCGAGTTCGCGGAAGTACCAGCCGTTGCCGACGATGCCGTGCTCGGCGGGCAGCGTGCCGGTCAGGAACGTCGACTGGGCGCTACAGGTCACGGCCGGGAGCACGGTGGACAGGTGGGCCTGCGAGCCGGAGACCGCCAGCGCCTTGAGCCGGGGCATGTCGTCCAGGAGACGGGGGGTGAGGCCGACCACGTCGAGGACCAGGAGCGGTGTCGGGCGGCTGCTCATGGGAGTTCCTTCAGGCCGAGGTCGGTCAACAGGTCGCGGGCGAGGGTGAGTTCGGCGGCGATGCCGTCGATGAGCTGGGTTCTGGTGCGGGGGCGCAGCTCGCGCGGAAGTGCCTGCCAGGTGTAGGTCTCCACTTCGAGGTGCCGGGTGCGTGGCTCCGCGCCTCCCACCAGCAGGGCCAGGGCCTCCTGGAGCACCGGCAGGGTGGAGGTCAGCGGTGGGGCGGGCGGGGCGTGCAGGGGGACGTGGAAGTGGGCGCGCCAGGGTGCGGCGTCGGGCAGGGCATCGGTGGCCAGTGCCTCGCCGAGGTCGTCGGTACCGCGCAGACCACCGGGCGTGAGGGTGCGGGTCTGGTGCAGGAAGCGGGGTTCGTCGAAGGCGGCGAGGGCGGCGCGGACTTCGGGCCTGCCGGGTTCCTCGGCGTGCAGGGCGGCCGACAGCTGCGCCTTGGGGATGCCGACGCCGGCCGTGTCGAGCGCGGTCAGGGCGGTGGCCGGGTCCTCGAAGGAGGTGGCGAGATGGCACGTGTCCACGCAGACGCCGATGCGGTCGCCGGGCAGCGCCGTGAGCGGTCCGATCGCGTCCGCGGTGGTCTCCACCGTGCACCCGGGCTCCGGTTCGAGCGCGACACGGATCGATTTACCGGTCAGCTCCTCCAGTGCGTCGAGCTGGCCCGACAGCGTGGTCAGCGCCGCGCCGGCGGTGGCGGCGGCGTGCTCGTCGAAGCCGGTGCGCCAGGCGAGCGGAAGGGTGGAGAGGGTCCCTTCGGTGACGTCGTCGGGCAGTAGCGCGGTCAGCAGCCGGGCCAGGTCGGTGGTGTGCGCAAGGCGTTCAGGGTCGGTCCAGTCGGGTTTGTAGACGCGGTACTTGACCTCTTCGGCGCCGAACCCGTCGTAGGGGAAGCCGTTGAGTGTCACCACTTCGAGGCCGCGCCGGTCGAGTTCGGCGCGCAGGCTCCGCAGTGCCACCGGGTCGGCGAT
>JABFXD010000886.1 GCA_013361925.1 Streptomyces sp.
AGCACGAGGCCCGCGCGGGCGGCGAGTTCGGCGCCGGTGACCCGGTCCATGTCGTTGAACTCGACGCGCTCCGGGTGCCGCAGCAGGATCATGAAGCCGAGGACCACATTGCGGGCCTTGAGGGGTACGACCAGCATCGACCGGCCGGTGATCAGCGGCCGGATGTCGCGCTTCTCGAACTGCGAGGCGATCATGTGCCCCATCTGTTCGCTGATGCGCGGCACCAGGACGGGCTCGCCGCTGGTCATGCACTGGAAGAACGGGGTGTGCGCGGGGAACGGCATGGCCTCGCCGACCGGAACGACGTCGTCCCAGCGGCCGGGTTCGTCGGTGTGCTCCAGGGCGACCCGGTGCCACATGGTGGTGGTGTCCGGCACACCCTCGGGGAACCCCTCGCCGGCGACGACCTGTTCGCGCAGATAGGTGCCGGCGACGTCGGTGAAGCGGGGCACGACGGCGCGGCTGACCTCGACGATGGTGCGCGACAGGTCGAGGGAGGTGCCGATGCGTCCGCTGACCTCGTTGAGGAACTCCAGGCGCTCGCGCACGGCGGCGTACTCGAGGTCCTCGCCGTCGTCCGCCGCGATGTCCCGAGGGAGCGGCAGCCCGTCGGCCGCGGCGCGGGCGGCCCGCTCCCTGCGCGCCTTGCGCTCGGCGCGCCGCGGTACACCCCAGTCGGGCGTGACGGGCACCCGGTCGTTCTGGCTGAACTCCAGGACGGGATAGCCCAGTTCCAGAATCTGGGCGACGATCCGGGCGCCTTCCTCGACGCTCATGCTGGGCAGGATCTCGGGGAGCCTGCGGGCCAGTTCCTCGGCGCCGGGGAAGTCGGTGTGCAGGGCGAAGGCGGGGGCGATGCGTTCGACGGCCACCAGGTCGCCGGGGTCGTCGGACTTCAGGGCGTCCGCGTCGGCGGCCAGCACCAGCAGCCGCTCGTCGCCGGGGCCGATGAGGGGGTACGCCCACCACAGCACGTCGACCCGGCCCCGCTCGGCGACCGTGAGCCGGGCGCGGCCCGCGGCCGGGTAGAAGAGCCTGCCGTCGAGGGAGGACTCCAGGTCGGGTCCGAGCCCGTCGTGGTCGGCGTAGGCCCCGTAGGGCACGGTGTCTTCCTCGTCGGGCAGGGCTCCGGAGACCGGCAGCAGGTCGACCGCGGGGTGGCCGAGGGCTTCTTCCTTGGCGGCGCCGAACAGCCGTCGGGCGCCGCGGCTCCAGTGGGACACCAGGCCGTCGCGGTCCACCACGACCACGGCCAGCGGGATGCGACCGGCCGCGGCGGTCTCCACCGCTCCGGTCCCAGCTCCGCGGCTGGGAGGCGTGTCCCTCGCACTGCCACGGTCCATGGCCCAGGCCCTCTCTCCCACGGCTCCGCAAAGATCTGTGCCGACCGTTCCACCGTACGGCTGCGCCAGGTGGTGATGTGCGGCAATACGGGAATTGACCCCGCCGCACCGACCACCGCGCGCCCCCTCGCGCTCCCCTCCCGGGGCGGAAACCGCCGGTTGGGGGCACCGTGGGGTTACTGACGGGTTGCCCAGACGGCGTCCGGCTTTTTTCCGTGGCCCCCGTACGGCTCTTTCCGGGACCTCTGCTCAGTCCTCGTGCCCCAGTTGCAGATCCCGTTCCGTGCGGCCGCCGCCCGCCATCTGGAGGACGGTGGCGACCGGGGGATAGCCCGCGGCGATGACCGTGTACTCGCCGGAGGACAGGTCGACGAACCGGAACGTTCCGTCCGGTCCTGTGGTGAGGGTGTCCACGACGTTGCCCGCGGCGTCCAGCAGCGTCACGCGCGCGTCCTCGACGGGACGGCCGCCGCTCGCCCGTACCGTCCCGCGCAGCACGGCCCCGCCGGCGAGTTCGATGTCCTGCCGGGTCTCCCGGGCGGCCTGGACGGTGACGGGGAGCGCGGCCGGGCGGAAGGCGGGGGCGCTGGCGGCGAGGGTGTACTCACCGGCGACGAGTTCGCTCATCACGTACCCGCCCTCGCGCCCGCTGCGCGTACTGGCGACGACCTCTCCGTGCACGTTGGTGAGGGTGACGGTGGCGTCCCGCACGGTCGTGCCGTCCGCGGTCACCACGCTCCCGGCGAGGCGCCCGGCGCCGCCGAGGACCACGTCGAGTTCGACGGGCCGCTCACCGACGGTCACGGAGACGGCCTGCGGCTGGTGTCCGCCCGCCGCGGCGATCAGGACGTACGCCCCCGAGCCCGGTGTCGACAGCGCGTACCGCCCGTCCTCGCCGCTCGCCCCCCGGCCGATCTGCTGCCCGGCGACGTCGATCAGCGTGAGCGCCGCGCGCGGGACGACGGTTCCGTCGGGGTGCTGCACCGTGCCGCACACGGGGATTCCGGCGGCGTACGACGAACGGGCCTGCGGGATCGGCGTGTTCAGGGGGGCGGGCTCGGTTTCGGCGGTGTGGTGGGACACCAGTGGTTTCTCCTTGAGGAAGAAGGCGATGAGCAGTCCGACGACGAGGACCGGCACGAGGTAGAGGAAGATCCGCGGCATGGCGTCGGCGTACGCGCGGATGTACGCCTCGCGCAGCTCGGGCGGCAGCGCGTGGACGAGCTGTGGGGTGATGGACTCGGCGTCGGGCAGCCCCGCCGCCGGGGGCAGCCGCTTCGCCAGGGAGTCGGAGAGCCGGTCGGCGAAGAGCGTGCCGAAGATCGCCGCGCCGACCGAACCGCCGATCTGCCGGAAGTAGTTGTTGGCGCTGGTCGCCGTGCCGAGGTCGGCGGGGCGCACGGAGTTCTGCACGGCGAGGACGAGGACCGGCATCACCATGCCGATGCCGGCGCCGAGGACGGCCATCCAGATGCTGTAGTGCAGCCGGGGCGTGTCGACCTCGAGGCGGGACAGCAGCCACATGCCGAGGACGGAGAGCGCGCCGCCGAGGACCGGCCAGAGCTTGTACCGGCCGGTGTGGCTGATGAGCTGTCCGGCGATGACGGAGGCGCCGACGATGCCGCCCATCATGGGCAGCATCAGCAGCCCCGACTCGGTGGCGCTGGCCCCGTCGACCATCTGAAGGAAGGTCGGCAGATAGCTCGCGGCCCCGAAGAGGGCGACGCCGATCACCAGGCCGACCAGCGCGGTGACGTTGAAGACGGAGTCCCTGAACAGCCGCAGCGGGATGAGGGGTTCGGGCGCGAAGTGCTCGGCGACGAGGAAGAGGGCGGTGGCTGCCACCGCGCCCGCGGCGAGTCCGAGGATGACGCGGGAGTCCCAGGCGTACTCGGTGCCGCCCCAACTGGTCAGCAGCACCAGGCAGGTGGACGCGGCGGCGAGGAGCAGCGCGCCGAGGACGTCGAGGCGGGCCCTGGTCCGCCGCTTGGGCAGTTTGAGGACGACGGTGACGACGGCGAGGGTGACGAGCCCGAAGGGGATGTTGATGTAGAAGCACCACCGCCAGGAGAGGTGGTCGGTGAAGTAGCCGCCCAGCAGGGGTCCCGCGACGGAGGCGAGGCCGAACGCGGCGCCGATGAGGCCCATGAACCGGCCGCGCTCGCGGGGCGGCACGATGTCGGCGATGATCGCCTGCACACCGATCATGAGGCCGCCCGCGCCGACGCCCTGCACCGCGCGGAAGGCGATCAACTGGTCCATCGTCTGGGCTCGTCCGGCGAGGGCGGAGCCGATGACGAAGACGACGATCGCGAACTGGAAGACGCCCTTGCGGCCGAGGAGGTCGCCGAGCTTGCCGTAGATAGGCAGGCCCACCGTGGAGGTGAGCAGATAGGCGGTGATGGCCCAGGACATCTTGTCGAGGCCGTGCAGCTCGCCGACGATCTTGGGGAGCGCCGTGGCGACGATCATCTGCTCCAGCGCGGCGAGGAGCAGCGCGAGCATCAGCCCGACGAAGACCAACCGCACCCGGCGCGGGCCGAGTTCGGCGGCCGAGGCGGGATCGGGGACGGCGAGCCGCGGGGATTCCGGGACCGGTTCGTCCCGGAGGTCCTCCTGCACCAGAGTGGTCCCGCCCACGTGTCCGCTCCCCTCGCCGCGCCCACACAATTGCTGCCTAAAGCGACAACTACGAGCAAGCGCGACGAGTTACGGCAGACCGGCACCCGGTAGGGAGATCCACTCGATCCGGTGAGCGGGTCAACGCCCTCCGGACACGGGGGACTTACCTGGACGGGACTCAAGCACTCGGGGGAATTACTTCTCGACCTCGGTGGCGAGGTTGGCGAGCACCAGGTCGTAGATCCGGCCGAGGCCCTTGGGCGCGAAGGTCTTCTCGAAGAAGCCGCCGATGCCGCCGGCGCCGTTCCAGACGGTGGTCACGACGACGCGGGACTTGCCCTCGCCGGCCGGGGTGACCCGCCAGGTGGTGACCATGGAGGAGTTGCGGTCCTTCTCGACGAGCTCACCGTCGGTGGGCTCGCTGACCTCCAGGAGGCAGTCGCGCACGCGCTTGCTGGTGGCCTGGAGCTTCCAGTGGACGAGGGTGCCCTCGCCGTCGCCGCCCTCGCGCACCTCGTACTCGCTGAAGTGCTCGGGCAGCAGCTTCTGCCGCGTGCCGCTGTAGTCGGCGAGGGCGTCGAACACCTTCTCCGCGTCCGCCGCGACGACCCGCTCGGTAGTGGCCTCGACCTGCGCCATTGGAATCCTCCAGGACCTGGATTTCGGGGGTGGGGCCAAGCCAACCACCCCGGTCCCCGGCCGCCCAAATCGGGGTGGCACGATCAAGGGAACATGTGTTCTATTGTGGGGGCAGGCGCTACCGAGGAGGCCTCATGCGCTGGGAGAACCTCACAGAGTCCGAAGAGCACGGCCGGGCGGACGCCGCCCTGTTCGGAGCGGACACGGTGACGAGCCGGACGATCGACACGCCCGAGTTCGCCGGCGTCACCTTCCACGAGATCAGGGCTCGATCGATCATCAACCGGGTGCCCGCGGTCTCCCGTATGTCCTTCCAGTGGACGGTCAACCCGTACCGGGGCTGCACGCACGCGTGCGTCTACTGCTTCGCGCGCAAGACGCACAGCTATCTGGACCTCGACACCGGCCTCGGCTTCGACTCGCAGATCGTGGTCAAGGTGAACGCGCCGGAGCTGCTGCGCCGCCAGCTCGGCTCGCGCCGCTGGCAGGGCGAGCACATAGCGATGGGCACGAACGTCGACTGCTACCAGCGCGCGGAGGGCCGCTACCGCCTGATGCCGGGCATCATCGGCGCCCTCACCGAGCACGCGAACCCGTTCTCGATCCTGACCAAGGGCACGCTGATCCTGCGCGACCTCGACCTGCTGAAGCGGGCCCACGCGGTGACGGACGTCGGCATCTCCGTCTCGGTCGGCTTCACGGACCCGGACCTGTGGCGCACGGTGGAACCGGGCACCCCTGCCCCCGAACGCCGCCTGGACGTCGTCCGCACCCTCTCCGAGCACGGCATCGGCTGCGGCGTCCTGATGGCACCGGTGATCCCGTTCCTCAGCGACGAACCGGCCCAGCTCCGCGCCACCGTACGCGCGATCGCGGCGGCCGGGGCGACCTCTGTGACCCCGCTGGTGCTGCATCTGCGCCCCGGCGCCCGGGAGTGGTTCATGTCCTGGCTCGACCAGCACCACCCGTACCTGGTCCGCCGTTACGAGCGCCTGTACGCCGACGGCTCCTACGCGCCGAAGTGGTACCAGCGCCGGATCACCCGCCAAGTGCACGAACTGGCCCGGGAGTACGGCATCGGCCCCGCGGACACGGGTATGCCCCGCCGGATCACGCCGGTCCCCGAGCCGGACGTCCAGGAGCCGACCCAGCTGACGCTGATCTGACCCGC
>JABFXD010000887.1 GCA_013361925.1 Streptomyces sp.
GACTACCTCATCGGCGAGAAGATCGACATCAACGGCGACGGCACCCCGCTGCGCTACATGGACAAGCCCAGCAAGGACGGCGGCTCGGCCGACTACTGGTCGCGCACCGTCGGCCGGCTGGACGTCCACTACTCGTCCGGTGTCGCCAACCACTTCTTCTATCTGCTGAGCGAGGGCAGCGGCGCGAAGACGATCAACGGGGTGAGCTACAACTCCCCGACCTACGACGGCTCCACCGTCACCGGCATCGGCCGCGCCAAGGCGTACCAGATCTGGTACAAGGCGCTGACGACGTACTTCACCTCCTCGACCGACTACGCGGGCGCCCGCACCGGCACCCTCCAGGCGGCGAGCGACCTGTACGGGGCGGGCAGCGCCGAGTACAGCGCGGTCGCGGCGGCCTGGAACGCCGTGAACGTCAAGTAGCCGAACCGCCCCCGCGGGCGTACCGATGCCGTCCGTGTCCGCAACTTACGTATCCCTAGTGGGTGTTGTTGCCGATGCGGGCGGCCGGTGAGTGGCCCAGACTGTGCGGGGTGCGACCACAGAGCCCGCTCGTCCTGGTGATCGGCGACGGCGGCATCGCCCTGTCCGGCGGTGCCGCCGAAGGCTCTCGAGGCCGTCCGGTGCGTACGGTGGTCTGTCGGCGGATCATCACCACGCGCCGGGCGGTCCCTCGGCATCAGGCGCTGGGCCGGGCCGCCGCGAGGGTGGCGATCTGGGTGCGTGACGCGTAGCCGAGCTTGCCCATGATGTGCTCCACGTGCGAGTCCACCGTGCGCTTGGAGATGGTGAGCTGCTCCGCGATACGGCGGTTCGACAGACCCTCCGCGACAAGGTCCGCGATCTCCCGCTCCCGTACGGTCAGCGCGGACCAGCCGCCGTGTCCCGCGGCCCGCCTGCTGCTCGCCCGCGCGCCGGTCGTCTCGCCCGTGGCGCGGTCCACGGCCTCCTGGAGGGAGAGCGCGGCGCCGGCGGCGTACAGCTCCTCGTGGCGGCGCGCACCGAGGGCGCTGCGGGTGACCGCCCTGGCCTCGTCGTGGGCCCGGTGCATGGCGGGGATGCCGAGCCGTGGGTCGTGGAACCTCTCCCACAGCCGGTCCGCCGCGCCCAGCAGCGCCGCCGCCCGCTCGGGGCGGCCCTCGGCGGCGGCGATCCAGCCGAGGGTGTCGATGGAGAAGGCGATGCCCTGGGCGTGGTTGATCTCCAGGCACATGGTGAGTGCGGAGCGCAGGACGGCCGCGGACTCCTCGTGCCGGCCGAGGCCCCACAGGGCGCAGCCCTGGATCCAGCCGACCCAGCCCCGCACCCAGCGCTCCCCCAGCGGTTCCAGGACGGGGCGGGTCTCCTCGCAGGTGGCCAGCGTCTTGTCGTACTCGCCCGCGCACAGGTGCGCCCCGCACATCGTGCCCAGCATCCATGCCTCGCCGCCCTGTTCGCCGAGGCCGGCGAACCGTTCGCGGGCGTCCCTGAGGCGTTCAAGGGCCCAGTCGACCTCGCCGACCAGGGTGTGGGCGAGGCCGCGGTTGAAGACGACGTAGGCCGCGTCGACGCGTCCGCCGCCCTCGTGGGAGGCGTCCTCGGCGCGCTCGGTCAGCTCCAGGCCGCGGCCGTGGGCGCCGGACATGAGGCTGAGGTGGCCGGCGACCCTGAGGGCGGAGACCCGGGACGGGTGCGGTTCGGGGCACAGGGGGAGGAGGCGCTCCAGCCAGTACAGGCCCTCGACGGTGCGGCCGGTGCCGAGCCACAGGCCCCACAGGGCCGCGGCGAGCCGGAGACCCGCGGTGGCCTCGCGGGGTTCGGTGCAGCAGAACTCCAGCGCCGAGCGCAGACTGGCCCGCTCCCGCCAGGCCCTGCGCATCCACACCACCTGGTCGCGGGTGAGCCAGCGGGCGTCGAACTCCTCGGCCAGGGCGAGGCAGTGGTCGCGGTGGCGGGTGCGGTACTCCAGCTCGGCGCCGCTCTCGGCGAGGCGCTCGCGGCCGTACTCGCGGATGGTGTCGAGCATCCGGTAGCGGGCGTCGCTGCCGTCGCCCTCGTCGTCGAGCCGCAGCACGATCGCCTTGTCCACCAGGCCGATCAGGCACTCCAGGATCTCCTCCGGCGGCAGCCTGGGCCCCGAGCAGACCTCCTCGGCCGCCGTCAGCTCGAACTCCCCGGCGAACACCGAGAGCCGCACCCACAGCAACTGCTCCTGCTCGGTGCACAGTCCATGGCTCCAGTCGATGGCCGTGCGCAGGGTCTGGTGGCGGGGCAGCACCCCGCGGCTGCCGCCGGACAGGAGGCGGAAGCGGTGGTCGAGACGGGAGAGAAGCTGTTCGAGGGAGAGCGCCCGCAGGCGTACGGCGGCCAGTTCGATGGCCAGCGGAATGCCGTCCAGGCGGTGGCACAGGCGGGCGACCAGGCCGCGGTTGGCGTCGGTGAGCCCGAAGCCGCGGACCACGGCCGCCGCGCGTTCGGCGAACAGCAGCATGGCGTCGCTGGGTTCGGCGCCGGGCCGGGCGTCGTCGTCCGGGTCGATCACCGGCAGCGGCATCACCTGGAGCACCCGCTCGCCGGGGGCGTCCAGCGGCTGTCTGCTGGTCGCCAGGACGCGGACCTGCGGGCAGTAGCGCAGCACGGACTGCACGAACACCGCGCAGGCGTCGACCAGATGCTCACAGGTGTCCAGGACGAGCAGCAGTCTGCGGCTCCCGAAGTAGGCGATCAGCGCCTCCAGCGGGGTGCGGCCCGCCCGCTCGGACTGCTCGGGCAGCTCCACGACCGCCGCGACCGCGTTGGCCAGCAGCTCCGGATCGCGCAGCTCGGACAGCTCCACGAAGTACACGCCGTCCGGGCAGCGTTCGCGCATCCGGCGGGCGGTGCGCAGCGCGAGCCGGCTCTTGCCGACCCCGCCCGCGCCCATCAGGGTCACCAGCCGCTCCCGGTACAGCGCCTCCCGTATCTCGGCGAGTTCGGCGTCCCGTCCGATGAACCGGGTGAGCTCGGCGGGCAGTCCGGCGTCGTCCGTCTCATGGGCCGACAGCGTCGGCGGTACGAGGCTGTCCATGACGTCCCCTCGGCAGCAGGACCGGATACGTACCCGGGGCGCCCACCCTAGGTATACCGACGCGCGCGCGAGGCGGCCCTCCGCAAGGTGCCCGTTTACGACCGTACGGGAGCGCTCTGTGTTCGCCCGGTGAGCGTTACGGTCGTGCGGGCTTTCCCTCTCCGTACAGCCACTCGTCCCAGATCGTGTCGAAGTCCTCGTCCGGCGCCTGCTGTTCGACGTAGGCCGTGAAGTCGTCGGTGTCGGCGTTGCCGTGCCGGTGCGCGGCCGTCCAGCCCTGGACGATGTCGTAGAAGGTGTCGTCGCCGACCGTCTGCCGGATCTTCTGGATCACCATCGCGCCGCGCTGGTAGACGGGGTCGTCGGAGAGGTGCGCGGCGCCGCTCGGCTCGGCCGGCGGGAACGACCACAGGTCCGGGTACTCGTCCTCCCCCTCCTCGTACAGCTGGTCGAAGGTGTCCTGCGCGCTGTCGCCGCCCTCGTCCTCCTCCCACAGCCACTCCGCGTATGTCGCGAACCCCTCGTTGAGCCACATGTCCCGCCAGCTCCTCGGTGTGACGGAGTCGCCGAACCACTGGTGGGCGAGCTCGTGCACGAGGAGCTCGGTGTCTGGGGCGCCGGGGAAGAAGGGCCGGTTCTGTGTCTCCAGGGCGTACTCGGCGTCGTCCTCACCGCCGACGATCGCGCCGGTGGAGGAGAACGGGTAGGGCCCGAAGTTCTCCTCGCCCCACTCCATGATCTCGGGCAGCCGCGCGAGCGCCTTCGCGCTCTCCCCGTGCCGGACGGCGGTGTGAACCGGCAGGTCACCGGTGGTGGAGCGGTGGAGGTCGTAGTCGCCGACGGCGAGGGTGGCGGCATAGCTCGCCATGGGCTCGGCCGTGTGCCAGGAGAAGGTCGTACC
This sequence comes from Streptomyces sp., assembly GCA_013361925.1. Classification (GTDB taxonomy): domain Bacteria; phylum Actinomycetota; class Actinomycetes; order Streptomycetales; family Streptomycetaceae; genus Streptomyces. The sequence continues at coordinate 3,951 of JABFXD010000887.1, forward strand.
CGCGTCGCCGGTCTCCCTCCTCCTCAACTCCCCGTTGGACACGGCTTCCAGGCCGTCCGGGACGGTGACCGTGATGTCGTACGACGCCTTGTCCGCGGGGTGGTGATTGCCGGGGAACCACGTCATCGACCCGATCGGCTCGCCGAGGGCCACCGCTCCGTCGGCGGTGCGCAGCCAGCCCTCCTCGGAGCCGTCGGCGTCGGTGAGGGTGCGGGGGGTGCCGGAGTAGCGGACCTCGGCCTTGAAGGTCTCCCCCTTGTCGAGGCCGCCGTGGGGGCGGACGGTCAGCTCCTGGCCGGTGCGGTGGAAGCGGGCGGCCCTTCCCTCGACCGTGACGGCCTCGACGTCCAGCCCCTTCAGGTCCAGGTCGAAGGCGGACAGGTCCTGCGTGGCCCTGGCGGTGATGCCGGCGGTGCCGGACAGGTGGTCCGTGTCCGGGTCGTAGGACAGACGCAGGTCGTAGTGGCCGACGTCGTATCCGCCGTTGCCCGCCTTGGGGAAGTACGGGTCCCGCACCCCGGCGCCCCCTGGGGTGCCCCGCACGGCACCGTCGCCGGCGGTGCACGCCGTGAGGGCGAGGGCGGCGGCCGTCAGGGCGGATACCCAGGCCGGGACAAGGCGGGGGGATCTGGACATGCCAGAGATCCTAGGTCCGGCAGGGCCTAGGACAGGCACCGGGCCGGACGCCCCACGCCGGACGGCGTGACACCATCACGTACGTGCTCGACATCGGCTACGCCCTCTCCAACCGCTTCCCCGACCCGCCCCAGACCGACTACCGCCGCGCGGACGTCCACGCGCTGCGGCACGACCTGTTCTGCGGTGACGTCTACCTCGCCGACACCAAGGCGGACCGGGAGTTGTCCACAGCCTGGGGATGGGTGCCGGTGCTCGACTTCGCGTGGGCGCTGTGCGACATCGCGGAACGCCTCGACCGCGACCCGGCGGGCTCCCGCGCCTCCCGCCCCCAGTACGCCGAACTCGACTTCACCGAGTCCACCGACCGCATGCTCTTCGAGCGCCGCTTCGGCTGGGTGGACATCGAGTCGGACTGGATGCCGGCCGAGGACCCCCCGCTCACCTTCTCCCACGCCGAACTCCGCCGCGAGGCCCGCGACTTCCTCCACGACCTCCTCGCCGACCTGACCGACCTCCACGAGGACCTGGGCGAGAACCCGGCGATCTGGACCCTCCAGGCGAAGTTCCCCCGGGTGAGCTGAGCCGGGGCGGCCGGCGCAGGAGCGCTGACGCCGGGCGACCGGCGCGTCCTCAAGTCCTCAGCCCTCCACCCGGATCCCCATCTGCCCCGCCAGTACCGGGGCCAGGTCGAGCAGTTGGGCCGGGCTGATCACCGCGCCCGCGAGTCGCTCCACGCCTCGGGCGATGTCCAGTTCGGCCGCGCCGCGCAGGTCCACGTCGGTGAGGGTGGCGCCGGTGAGGTCCGCGCGTCTCAGGGCGCAGTCGATGAACTCGACGCGCTCCAGGCGGGCGCCGCCGAAGTCCGGTTCCACCAGCACGCAGCCCTCGAAGACGACGTCTCTGAGGCGGGCCGCCCGCAGGTTCGGGTAGTCGATCTTGCCGCCGCGGATCACCACCCGCTCCAGCACCGCCCCGTGCAACTGCACCCCGCCCAGCCGCGCGTCCACCGACTCGACGTCACGCAGTGTCGCCTCGGACAGGTCCGTGCCGACGCCCCGCACACCGGTGAGGACCGAGTCGAGGAAGCGCGCGTGGCGCAGCCGTGTCTCGTCCAGCGCGCACTCCGTCAGCGCGCAGTCCATGAACCGGGCGCCCCCGCCGTCCTGTCCGGCGAGGTCCAGGT
>JABFXD010000597.1 GCA_013361925.1 Streptomyces sp.
CGGCGTTGACCTTGATGCGCAGCACCTTTCCGCGCAGGTCGTTGGTGTTGCCCGCGGAACGTTGGGCGTCGTAGGCGGGGTTGCGGGTGGCCCGTTCGTCGATGGGGGTGAAGCCGTCCGAGGCGAACGGGTTGCTGTCGTCGCCCGTCGACAAATAGAGGTTGCCGACCGCGTCGAAGTCGATGTCCCCGCCGACGTGGCAGCAGATGCCGCGGGAGGCGGGAACGTCGAGGATCTTCTTCTCGCTGGTCAGGTCGAGGGTGTTGTCGGCCTTCAGCACGAACCGGGAAAGCCGGTTGACGCCGTCGAACGGCGTGAAGTCGGAGGCGGCTCCGTCGGACGGGGCATCCCCGCCGGGCGTGCTCAACTGAGGTGCGTAATAGAGGTAGACGAAGCGGTTGGACGCGAAGCCCGGGTCGGCCGCGATGCCTTGCAGGCCTTCCTCGTCGTGGCTGTACACGGTGAGCTTGCCCGCCACGGCGGTGTTGCCGTTCGCGTCGGTCCGCCGGACGGTGCCGTCGCGCGAGGTGTGCAGTACCGACCGGTCCGGCAGGACCGTCAACGTCATGGGCTCGCCCGTCTCGGCCACGCCTTTGGCGAGCGTGACCTGCTGGAACGCCGGGGCCGCCGCGCTCGCGCCGGCCGGCCGATCCGGCGGTGCGGCACTCGCGGTGCCCGGGGCGAGGAAGCCGACGGCACACACCACCGTCAGCGTCAACGTGCGGACGAACCTGGGTCTGAGCAGTCTTGTGCGCACAGAGTCTCCCGAGGGGTGGGGGTGACAGCGGGACACGATCGGTCCCGTCTGGGGAGAACAGGCGCGCGCCGTCGCGCCGTTGAACCGGCCACCTGTGAATGACCGGTTCATTTCAAGGAAGTTAGCGGCCTTCGTGCGGACGCGTAACCCCTTTCGCACCCGATCTCTCGACTTTTTCCATGAGTAGGACAAAGTCTCGATGTCGGGGCGCTCGGCAGACGGAAGGCCAAGAGCCCACAGGGACAGGGGGTTTGACGTCGGCTGGGTAGCTTGAACCCTGTGACGAGCGAGGAAGTGATGCAAGACGGTGTCCACCGCCGGGTCGTGCGGGTGGGCGACACGGTCCGCAGGCCCGTCCAGCCGTGGACGCCGACCGTTCATGCGCTGCTGCGGCACCTGGCGGACGTCGGCTTCGCCCGTGCGCCACGTCCACTGGGAATCGACGACGAGGGTCGCGAAGTCCTCACCTACATCGAGGGCGAGTCCGGGCCGTCTGGCTGGGCCAAGGTGGTGGGCGGCCAGGGACTGCGGAACTTCGCCCGGCTGTTGCGCGAATACCACGACGCCTGTCGGGACTTTGCGCCTCCGCCCGGGGCGACCTGGTCCACGGGCACCGCGGCCCCGGGCGGCGGAGAGGTCATCTGCCACGGGGACTTCGGCCCCTGGAACGTCGTCTGGCGGGGCGACCGGCCGGTGGGCCTCATCGACTGGGACTTCGCCCGCCCGGCACCGCCCATGGAAGACATCGCCTATGCATTGGAATACGTCGCCCCGTTCCGTGACGACGCCGAATGTCTGCGCTGGTTGCACCACCCGGCGCCGCCCGACCGCCGTACGCGGCTGGAGGCATTCTGCGGCGCCTACGGCCTCGACTCGACCGCGGGCGTGGTCGACGCCGTGATCGCCAGGCAGCGGCAAACTCTCGACCACGTACGCCAGTTGGCCGAGCGGGGCCACGAGCCGCAGGCCGGCTGGGCCGCCGACGGTCTCCTGACCGAACTCGCCGACAGGATCGACTGGAGCTCATCGCACCGGCACCTGGTCGAACGCCGCCGGACAGGGCGCTGAGTCGGCGCCACCCGACGCGCCGGACGCGCAGACACCCCACCGTGAAACGATCATCGGACCGGTCGGAAGTGACCGGCTGGGGATTCACTCGTTTGAACCGGTGCAACAGAGCGTGTCTCCCTCAGGAAGGCCTGCCACATCATGCGTTTTGGCTCACTTCGACAGCGCGCTGAGCGTCTCGACACGCCCCTTTCGGAAGCCGAAAACGCTCTCGTCCATCAGTACGCCGATCTGGTGCGTCTCGCGTACATCACGCTTCCCCCGTCGCTGAGCGGACACCAGAAGGTGACCGTGTCCCACGGGGTGGTGCAGCGCGCGCTGCCCAGCGCCCGCCTGGCGCGGACACGCGCCGTACCCTCGCCCCGCCGCTCCGGGGAGGATCACGCCCGTCCCGAACACTCCTACCTCGTAACGGTGCTGGGCCGCGTCCTCGCCTACGACCGGCGTCCCGCGCTGTGGCCGGCTCGGCTCGGCGCGCCACGCGTACTGATGCCGCGTCTTCCGATCGTGCTGGGGCTCAGGCTGTTTCCCCGACCGGGCGGAGCGGAAGCGCTGTCCCTGACGCGCGCCCTGGCGGGTCTGTCCGCCGAGACGCGGGCCGCGTTCGTGCTGTGCTCGGTCTACGGCCTGCCGGACGACGTCGTTGTCGACGTGCTCGAAGCGGCCGGGGCGAAAGACGCGCGTGGCGCTGTGCGGGGCTGTCACGCCTTCGAGGCGGACGAAGTCGGCGCGGCCCGAACCCTGGCCCTCTCGGAGGAGTTCGACGCCTGCGTCCTGCAGGCGACTCCCGCCGACCTGCTGCGGCGCAGGCACCGGACGCGACTGGCTCTGGTGGCCTGCCTGGCCGGTCTGCTGACCGGCGCGATGCTGCTGACACAGCTCGCCCCCGACCCGGTACCCACCACTGCGCTGCCCGCAGCCGCTTTTGGCCTGCGGGCGGCTGATCTCACCCGCGCTCCGGCCGATCAGTGGGACAACACCGCGCGCATCGACTTCACCGCCTGGCCACCCCGTGGCTCCCGGACGGAGGACGAACAACTCCTGAACCGCGCGCTGTCCACGTGGTCACGCCCCGGGCCCGGCACCCGCGTCGTCACCACCGCCGCCACCTCCTCGGCCCCGCCCCCGTCCGCACCCCAACTGCTCTACGCCGGCGAGGTCGACGCACACGCCGTGGTCCTGCTGCACGACGGACAGCGCCTGGCCCGCTACCAGGAGGACCTGCGTTCCCAGGACCGTACCCGGCTCGATGTGGCCCGGGTCGACGACGCGGACGTGACGACCGCGGCGGCCGTCAACCTCGGCTCCGGGAGCCGCGGTGCCCGCTACCTGGTCGCGCCCTGGGTGGCCGAGGTGCAGACCCGGGACCTGCTTCAACCCGATGTCCTCGCACGGGCGCTGGACACGACCGAGGACGGCGTGACCGAGCCGGTCCCGCTCACCGTCGGAAGCGGTGCCGGGTGCCACAGCCGCCCAGTGCTGCAACTGCGTTCCTCGGCACGGATCGCCGAGCGGCACGCCTTCCTGCTCGCCGGTCTGGGCGACCTGTCTCCGGTGCACCTCACCTACACGCCGCTGCCGGGACACGGAACGCCACCGCCTCGCCAGCCGAGGGAGGCCACCGGATCCGCCGCCCTGGTGGCCTGGTCCCACCAGGCGTGCGCCCTCTCCGGCCTGCGTGACAGGGACACCCGGGCGGTCAACGCATGGGAGTTCGCCGAACAGGAGCTTCCCGACGGCGGCGTCCGGGCCGTGTGGACGTGCATGCGAGAGGCGTCCTGGCGCGGTCCCGGCGATGTCACGGTGACCTTGCGGGTGGCTGGGGACGGTGTGAAGGCACCGGCCCGCCCCGTGTCGCGGGTCCGGTCGACCGCACTCTGCAGCCGCTTCGGCCAGCACATCGCGGCGGGCACGGTATGGCACTCCCCCCGGGGCAACTGGTACGCGCTGGCGGCCGGGAGCCGCGCGGTCACGAGCCTCGCGGTCAGCGGGGACGTCACGGCGAGGACCTCCTCCCCCACCCTTGCTGTCCGTACGCCGAGACAACCGCGGTTCAAGGTGAGTGCGCGGCTGGCGACCGGGGACCGGTTGGACGGGGTCATGGGCGAGGGCTGAGCAGCTCATCGGTGCCCCGCTGTGCCGTCGGGTCATGATGCTGGTTGAGTTGAATCGATTGTGCGTCGATGTCACGCGGCGCAGGCGACGGGGTCGTCCTCGCGCAGACGGGAGGCGAGGCGGCGCAGGCCGCGGCGGGCGTGGCTCTTGACGGTGCCCAGGGGCCAGCCGGTGAGTTCGGCGATCTGGGTCTGGGTGAGGTCGTCGTAGAAGGCCAGGTTGAGCACCCGGCGCTGCGGTGCCGGAAGCTGCGACATCTCGTCCGCGAGCAGGACGTGGTCGATGGCGGCCTCCGGCCGCACGGCCTCGTCGGTGGCCCTCAGCATCAGCTCTGCGCCGGCGGCGGCGACCAGTTCGGTGCGGCGGGTGCGGGCCGCCAGCGCGTCGGCGACCTTGCGCCGGGTGATGCCCGTGAGCCAGCCGGGCAGGGTCCCGCGGTCCGGCTTGTATCCCGCCCGGCCGCGCCACGCGGCGAGAAAGACCAGCTGGGTGACGTCCTCGGCTTCCCTGGCGTCCCCCAGGGCACGCCGGGCGAGGGTGTACACGAGGGAACCCCACCGCTGGTACATGGTGGCGAGACAGGTCTCGTCCCCCCTGAGGAATGCGTCCACCAGCGCACTGTCGTCGATGTCCGCGCCGGTTCGCTGTGCGGTCGTCATGGCTCCTCCTCCGCCGGGCCTCGCTGTCGCCGAGAGCGACTGCTGCTCCTCCACAGTGCGCAATCAATGCAAGATGGACCACTCGCATCGTCTCTGCATCGAATCCACCTCTCGGATGCGGATCACGGCCCGTTCGTGCATCCGTCAAGCATCCGAAGGAAGAACAGACCAAGGCGGGGAGGGCGAATGCGAGACCGAACGGGAGGCCCTGGTGATCGGAGTCGAGCGTGTCGCGCGCCCGCGGTATCCGGGCGCTCACGCCCGCTCCGCCCTGTCCGTCGGGGCTTCGCCATGGACGTGAGCGAACCGGCGACACCGATTCCCGCGGAGGCCGGAGTGACGACCGGTTCCCTCGCCAGACGCCTGGGCGTGTCGCCCACCACGTTGCGCTCCTGGGACCGCCGATACGGCCTCGGCCCGGCAACCCGGGCCGAGGGGCGCCATCGCAGGTGGACACCCGACGACGTCGCCATGGTCCTCGAGATGTGCCGGCTGACCGCTGCCGGCATTCCGCCGGGGGAAGCCGCTCGGGCCGCCAAGAACGTCGCCCATCGAGACCCCGCACACCAGAAACCGGCCGAGGTCCCGCTTGCCACGGACGACGCATCCGGCTCCCCGTACGCCTCCCGCTCAGGCAGCGGCCTGCCGCTCGGATCGGTGCGACCGGAATGCAGGGGCCTCGCGCGCGCCGCCGTACGGCTGGACGCCGCAGCGGTCCAGGAGCAGCTCACGACGTCCGTCCGCACCCACGGGCTGGTCGTCGCGTGGGAGGAGATCCTGGCCCCGGCCCTCCAGGCCGTCGGACGCAAGTGGCAGTCGGCCGGCGAACGCTACGTCGAGGTCGAGCACCTCCTGTCGTGGCACATCTCAGCGACGATCCGCCACGTCTACGTGAGTGCCGCGGCCACCCGGGCGTCATCGTCCTCGGCCCCCGTGATCCTCGCCTGCGTGCCCGGCGAACAGCACACGCTGCCGCTGGAGGCACTGAACGCCGCGCTCGCCGAGCGGCAAGTCGCCACCCTCATGCTGGGCGGCGCGGTCCCGGCGGAGGCACTGCTGGCCGCGGTGCACCGTGTCGGGCCGAGTGCGGTCGTCCTGTGGTCGCAGTCCTCGGCGACGGCCGCCTTGGAGCTGGCCCAGCACATCGCCTCCACCCACTGGGGCGTCCGCGGCGCCCGCACCCGCAGCCGAGTCCTGCTCACAGGACCCGGCTGGGGCCGCACTCCGCGCCCCGGACAGCTGCGTCCGCACGGCCTGCACGAGGCCCTGGTCATGCTCGACGCGCTGGCAGGCAGGGCGGGCGCGGCACGGGCCGCGGACGACGTTCCGTAAGGACGGGCGAGCCCTACGGCCCGGCGTTCTGGGGGCGTTCCACGCGGCGCGACAGTCAGGACCGCAGCAGACTCACGGCACCGGACGCCACCACGCGCCCAGCCGCACTCACCGCGAAACGGGCCCGGCCTTGTTCGAACGCCACGTCCACCACGGCACCCCAGCCCGGGACCGGCGACCTGACGTCCGCACGCAACCCCACCACCGCACGGGCCGTCATCCCGCAGGAGAGCAGGACCGCCTGCCGCCCGGCCTCCAGGACGGCCGCTGTGGTCAGCCTGCTGGGCCGGCCAGGCAGCAGCACCGGGTGGGCGGGGTCGCGCGGGGCGATCACCAGGCGGCCCTGTGGACCACGGGCCAGCAGCACGTCCGGGTCGGCCGCCGCGCCTACCGCCGCCGCGGCCGGGTGCAACAGCCCGGGTCCGGGCGGCGCCACGCCGGCCGACTCCCGCCCCTCCCCCATGGGCGACGCACACGCCATCACGCAGGTCGCGAACACCCGCCCGGCATACAGGTACTCCGCCGTGACGCGGAAGGAGGCGGCTGTGCCGGTCCGTGCCACCACGTCGGTCAGGGTCAGGCGCACCGCCACGTCCGTGGCACTGCCGCTCTCCATCGGTACGAGGCCCGGGAGCAGCCCCAAGCTGACCGACACCACCTCGCAGTGGGCGTGCGCGGCCGGGAGATGACGCCGCTGCACGGCCACCGCGAGCTGCCGGGTGGACTCGACGACGATCAGCGGATGATGCGCCACCGTGGTGCTGCGTTCGTTCAGGGGATGCGTGCGCGGCCACTGGCATCGGCCCTCGAAATAGCGGTCCCCCAGCCGGTGCAGGGAGAGCACCAGCAGGGACGCCATCGTCTCCAGGCCCAGGGCGTGCCAGGTAAAGGCCGCGTCCACATCTCGCGCAGGCGTGTCACCTGACGGGCGGGACAGTGCGCCGAAGGACTGCGGGGTCAGGACCGCCCCGTGGACTGCGCTGTTCATGCCGCACATTCGGGTCGTACACGGCTCCCGGATGCACAGGTCAGGCAAGGCGGGCAAGCCCTCTCAGCACCGCGCTGCGGCCGCCGTCCGGAACCGTCCACAGGGTCTGGCCTCTGACGCCCCACCGTTCCAATAGCGCGTTGGCCGCGAGGAAACCGCTGGTGGCGGCGCGTTCCATGAGTGCGACCGGCAGTTCCGTGCGGACCAGGTCACCGGCGACGACGAGGCCGGGATCACTGGTGCGTACGGTCGGCCGGTCGCCGTAGCCGCCCACCGGGAACAGCGGGCAGTCGGCTCGCCACTCGTGTCGGGCGTCGACCACCGCGGCCGTGCGGGACTCCGGATACACCCGGTGCAGTTGCTCCACCAGATGTTTCTGTTCGACGTCCCGGACCGCGCCTTCGGGCAGGGCGTAGGCGTGCAGTTCCACCACGGAGCCCCCGGTGCGCGAGGCCCAGCGCGCCGCCTCGCCCTCCCAACGGTCCAGGACGCTGACGTTGTCGAGGCTGCCGTAGCCGCTGGTGCCGAGGAAGCCGGGCCGGTCCGCGGCGACCGGACGGTCCAGCCACAGCCGGGACACCAGGAAGGGCGGCGCGGTGCGGAGCCCGGCGATCCGCTCGCGCCACGTCGCGTCGGCCAGCCCCGGGGAGCGCGCCACGAGCGCGCGCAGTCCTGCCGCGTCCAGGGCCAGGACCACCGTGTCGTGATGGTGTTCGTCCGGTCCTGCGGCGACGACGAAGCCACCGTCCGGCCGGGATTCCACCGAGTCCACGGAAGTGGCGGTGCGCAGGTCGACACCGTGACCGGCGAGGTAGCCGGCGAGGGGGTCCCACAGGGCGGTGGGGAACGGTTCGTCCGGCACGTCGAACAGGAGGCCTTCGGCCGAGCCGAGGAAGTAGATGTGGAACATCAACACCATCTCCGCCGCGGACAGTTCGCGCGGATCGGCGAAGAAGCTTCTGGAGAACACCTCGAACGCCAGGTGGTGCGCGGCCTGCGGGAAGCGGATCGAGTGCAGGAAGTCGTGGGCGCTGATGTCGTCCAGCCGGGTGTAGACGTCGGGGACGCGGACATCCAGGAGGGGCAGGGCGGCCCGGGGGCTCATGCGGGCCAGGTCGCCCAGGCCGAAGGTGGGGCTCAGCGCGACGAAGCCCAGAGCACTCCAGGGTGGGGTGCGCGGGACGTGTCGGAAGCTGTCCTCGATCCCGTCGGCGTGCCGCAGTGGGTAGTCGGGCAGGCCACGCAGGCGCTCCAGTCCGGGATCGGTACGGCGCAGCAGTCCGCGCAGGTTGTAGTACTGACGGAAGAAGGCGTGGAAGCCGCGGCTCATGGTCACCTGGCTGCCGTCCGCCAGGACCGTCGGCCAGCCCGCGAGCCGGCCGCCCAGAGTGCGCCTGCGTTCGTAGAGCGTGACCCGAACACCCCGCTCGGCCAGGGCCGTTGCGGCTGCCAGCCCTGCGATGCCGCCCCCCACGACCGCCGTCGACACGGTGCGGTCGCTGCTCACACGCTTCGTGCCGGGCGCGGGCAGCACGGTCCACGCACGCCGGTCCCGGCCGCGCCGGACCGCCGGCTGGCGTCGCCGCGCGCTCATCGGACGGCCTCGGCGTCGACGGCGGGACGGCGGGCGACGACCGTGTGGGTGATGCCGGTCTGCCATCCCGGCAGGGGCAGCACCCGGACGTCGGTGAAGCGGGCGTCGCGCACCCGGTCGGCGAAGTCTCCCGCCGTGTCGAACTGCACGACGCTGCGCCACAGATGGCGGTACAGATCACCGTCGCCGAGCAGGGCCGCCACCGGCAGGACCAGCCCCCGGCACACTCCGGTCCACACCGCGCGGTCGACGGCCCGGCCGCTGAGGGTGTACTCCTGCACCGCCAGCCGGCCACCGACGGCGAGGACGTCATGCACCGAGGCCAACACCGCGTCGGGATCGGCGACGTTGCGGAAGAGGTAGGCGGCGAAGACGGCGTCGAACGGTCCCCGCACGCCCGCCTGCGCCAGCCGTTCCGCGGGGGACTGAACGAATGTCACGCCCGGCGGCCACCGCTTGGCGGCAGCACGCTCCAGCATGCCCGCGGAGGCGTCCACCGCGACGATCTCCGCGTCGGGCAGCACCTGCGTGAGCGCCGCCGTCGAGGCGCCGGTACCGCACCCGAGGTCCAGCACCCGCAGGCCGCCGCCGTGGCGCGGCAGTCGGAGGCGGCGTACGGAACGGCGCAGATGGGCGTGGTAGCCGGGGTTCGCGGCCACCAGCATGTCGTAGCTGCGCGACGCGTGGTCGAACGCGGCGGCCAGGTCCTCGTCGCGCAGCAGGCTCATGCCGTCTCCTGCATAGGGGTGCACAGAACTCCTTCGTGCCGTCATCACGGTCAGGGGGCAGGCCTGCGGGGAAGCCAGAAAAGGTCGGCGGCCGAGCGGAGCATCGGCAGCACCGGCGTGCGGCTGCCGAGGGCGAGGTCCTCGCCCAGCCGGGTCCGCCCGTCGAGGAACCGCAGCAGCCGCTCCGCCGGCACGTGTGTGAAGAGGCGTGAGAAGAACGCCGCTCCGTCCACGCGTCCGCTGTCCAGCGCCCTGAGCAGGACGGCGTCCATGGCGAGCGAGCGCGCGGAGTGCGCGGGCGGTGGCTCCGGACGGCGGCCCGCGTACAGGGCCTCGGTGATCGCTCGCGTCTGGCGCTGGACGGCGGAGAAGGTGTACCCGGTCGCCGGCCTGGTGGCACCTCCCGCGGCGCCGATGCGGAAGACCGAGGGCGCCGAGCGGCGTGCGAAGCGCGCGTCGGTCATCGGGATCACGCCGGTCTCGGTCGACAGGACCTCGAAGGACCCGAGGCGCAGCACGTCCTCCGTGTAACGGCGCAGCTCGGCCTCGTAGGCCTGCCGCGACAGCACGGCACGCGAGAACCGCGTGTACTCCACCAGTGCCTCGTGCGGGCTGGTGGGCAGCACGTATCCGAAGGCGAGACCCCGCGCCGGCTGAGGCACCCGGAAGTCCATGAACTCCACCGTGCCGGGATCGAACACGGGCCGCTCGGTCCGGACGAACCAGCCGTGGAAGTGCTGCAACAACGTGGTCCGGGCCGCGGGGAGACTCCCCAATGGCCGGGAGTCGAAGACCCAGCGCGCACGGACCACGAGAGGACGCCCCCGGTCGTCCCGGGCACGGATCTCGGCCCCGTCGGCGCAGGGGTCCACCGTCTCCACGGCCGCTTCCAGCCAGCGGATGTCCCGGCTGTACGCGACCTCACGCTCGACCAGGCGCTCGAAATCCGTGGAGCGGATCATCTTGTAGGAAAGCGGAGCGATGTCGTCCTCCAGCGGACGGCCCGCGGGAGTGTGCAGACGCAGCCTCCGCCAGGTCGCGGTGACCGCGGCGTCGTAGGGTCCGGGACCGTTCTCCCAGAAGCACCATGTCCGTTCCGGCGGCCGCAGCGGACCCGGCGGGGCGTCCAGCAGGACGACCGTCACGCGCCGGGCGCCGGGAGCCGGCCGGGCGAGGTGGTGTACGAGAGACAGTCCCGCGGCTCCCGCGCCCACGATGGCCACCTCGGCCTCCCACATGTCCCCTCTTCCCTCCCTGCGCCCACCGCCGGGGTCCCGCGCCCGGCGGTGCGGGCAACTGCCCGTCGGACTCCTTCCGTGCAAACCGTAGACACGGATGCAGGCAGCCCCGGGAAACCGACGGACGACGCGCGGAGGGACGGGCGGGACGGCAGCACGGGGGTGAGACCGGGGACGGAGCTACGGGTGGGGGTGACCTGGACAGGGCCCGGTGGCTGCTCCGCCGTGCGGTCGGCGGCCGGTCCGTCGAGCATGGACGAGACGGGGTCGGGCCCCACCTGGCATCACCCCGGCGGCGCCGTGCGGGCCTCGGTCGGCGTGGTGCCGCCCTGATCCAGGTGCGATCGCTGTGACGGATCAGGGATCGCGGCCGCGACGGCGCATCCGAGCGGGCCGCTCGTGAAGAAGGCCTTCGGTCAGGCAGCTACGCGAGCGACACGGGAGGAACCGGGATGCGCCCCACCGAGGCGAAGGATCACCCTGTGGCCGGGAGGCCGCCAGGCTCCCGTCCCGCCCCGGCCCGATCTGCCCTGGACGGCAGGGACCCGCGCGTCGTCGACGCCGATGTGCCCGCCGCCGTGGGCCGCGTACTGAAGTCCGTGCTGGCGGAACGCACGGAGCGGGCCGCCGCCCTGGATCCGGACTTCGGCCGTGATCTCGCCGAGCGCCTGGCGCGCTTCACCCTGGACGGGGGCAAGCGCATACGGTCGCAGTTCGCGTGGTGGGCGATGCGCGCCTGCGGCGGCGGAGCCGCCGAGTCCGAAGCGGCCCTGCATGTGGGCGCCGCACTGGAACTCATCCAGACCTGCGCCCTGGTCCACGACGACGTGATGGACGGATCCCGGATGCGGCGCGGACGGCTCGCCCTGCACGCGGACATCGCCGCCCAGTACGCCGACACCGTGCCGGGCGCCGCGGGCTCGCGATTCGGCGAGGCCGCGGCGATCCTCGCCGGGGACCTGGCCCTGGCCTGGGCGGACGACCTGGTCGCGGACATCGAGGCGCCCCGGCCGCGGGCCCGCGCCGTACGCGACCTGTGGAGCGTCATGCGCACGGAGATGGTGGCCGGGCAGTATCTCGACCTCCGGGGGCAGGCCACCTCCTCACGGTCCATGCGACGGGCGATCCGCGCCGCCTGCCTCAAGAGCGCCCTGTATTCGGTGGAACGTCCCCTGGCACTGGGCGCCGCCCTCGCCGGAGCGGATGCCGCACGCAGCCGGGCCCTGTGCTCGGCGGGCCGGTGCGTCGGGATCGCCTTCCAGCTCCGCGACGACCTCGGCGACGTCTTCGGCGACCCCCGGCGCACCGGCAAACCCGTCGGCGGCGACATCCGGACGGGCAAGCCGACCTATCTGGTGGCCGTGGCGCACGCCCGGGCCGAGGCGACCGGCGATCACCGGGGCCTTGCCGTGCTGCGCAGCTGCCTCGGCCGCGCCGACCTGCCCGAAAGCCGGCTCGGCGAAGTCCGCGACGTACTGATCGACACGGGTGCGCGGGACATCGTCGAGGCGAAGATCGACCGGCTGGCAGGCCACGCGATGCGCCATCTGGAGTCCGCTCGGCTGGAGCCGGAGGGGCATCTGCCGCTGCGCGACCTGCTCCTCGGTACGGCGGGTTCCACCGCCTCTCCCCCGTCGGCCCCGGGCCACCCGAGCGCCGAGGACGGCCTTCCCGTCTCCCTGCTGCTGACCGCGGCCGTCGAAGGGGCCGCCCGATGAGCCTTCGAGGAGGCCGCTCGATGCCCAGAACCGTTCCGGGACGCACCGATCACGTCGTGGTGGTCGGCGCCGGCCTCTCCGGCCTGTCCGCCGCCTTGCATCTGCTGGGCGCGGGCCGCCGGGTGACGCTCGTGGAACGCGATCCGCTGCCCGGCGGCCGGGCCGGACGGCTCGACCACCACGGCTACCGGATCGACACCGGTCCCACGGTCCTGACCATGCCCGACCTGGCGGACGAGGCCTTCGCGGCGGTGGGCGACAGCCTGCGCGACCGGGTGGACCTCATCCCCCTGCATCCGGCCTACCGCGCGCTCTTCGCCGACGGCACCAGCCTCGACGTGCACACCGACGCGCGCGCGATGGAGGCGGAGCTGGAGCGGTTCGCCGGCCCCCGGGAGGCCGCCGGGTACCGTCGGTTGCGGCGGTGGCTTGAGGATCTCTACCGGGCCCAGATGCGGCACTTCATCGACGCCAACTTCGATTCGCCGTTCGCCCTGCTGACCCCCGATCTGGCCCGACTGGCCGCGCTCGGCGGGTTCGGCCGACTCGACGCCCGGATCGGCCGGTACCTGCACGACGAGCGCGTGCGCCGGGTGTTCTCGTTCCAGTCGCTGTACGCCGGTGTCCCGCCGGAGCGGGCCCTGGCCGCGTACGCCGTGATCGCCTACATGGACACCGTCGCCGGCGTGTACTTCCCCCGCGGCGGCATGCACGCACTGCCCCGGGCCATGGCGGACGCCGCCGCCGACGCGGGCGCGCAGCTGCGCTTCGGGGAGCGGGTGACCCGGCTGGAACGCAGCGGTGACCGCGTCACGGCCGTCGTCACCGACCAGGAACGCATCGCCTGCGACGCCGTCGTCCTCACACCCGACCTGCCGCTCGCCTACCGCCTCCTCGGACACACACCCCGCCGCGTCCTGCCGCTCAGATACGCGCCGTCGGCCGTCGTCCTGCACGTCGGCACCGACCGGACCTGGCCCACCCTCGCCCACCACACCCTGTCCTTCGGGGCGAAGTGGCGGCGCACCTTCGACGAGCTGACCCGCACCGGGCAGCTGATGAGCGACCCGTCCCTGCTGATCACCCGCCCGACCACCACGGACCCCTCCCTGGCCCCGCCCGGCCGCCATCTGCACTACATCCTCGCCCCCTGCCCCAACACCGCCATCGGCCCCGCCGCCAGCGCCTGGGCCGAGCTCGCGCCGCGCTACCGGGACAGCGTGCTGCGCGAGCTGGAGCGGCGCGGCTTCGAGGGCATCGCGGACGCCGTACAGGAGGAAACCCTCGTCACCCCCGCCGACTGGCAGAACCAGGGGCACGCGGCCGGCACCCCCTTCTCGGCGGCCCACACCTTCCCGCAGACCGGCCCGTTCCGGCCCCGCAACCTCGTGCGCGGCACCGAGAACGCGGTGCTCGCAGGATGCGGCACCACTCCGGGCGTCGGGGTGCCCACCGTGCTGCTCTCCGGCAAGCTCGCCGCGGCCCGGATCACCGGGCGCCGTCAGGCCGCTCCACCCAGGCGCCGACGCTCCGCCCCGCCGACCTCGACCACGCCCGACCTGCCGACCGCATCCAGCACCCGCGCCGCCTCGGCTACCTCGAAGGGAACTCCCGCATGACCGCCCGTGAACTCGACGCGGCGGGCATCACCGACCCGGCGCTGCGCCAGGCCTACGTCCACTGCCGTCGGCTCAACGCCCGGCACGGACGGACCTACTTCCTCGCCACCCGGCTGCTGCCCGTCGAACGCCGCCCCGCCGTGCACGCCCTGTACGGCTTCGCCCGCTGGGCCGACGACATCGTCGACTCCCTTGACGCCCGCGTCCCGCCCCACGCCCGCGCGACGGAACTGGCCCGCCTTCAGCGACACCTGGAAAAGGGGCTGCGGGACGGCGCCGGCCTCGAACCGGTGGTGCTGGCCCTCGCCGACACCGCCCGACGCTACGACATCGACCACCGTCACTTCGGCGACTTCATGGCCGCCATGCGCAGCGACCTGGAAGTGACCGACTACCAGACCTACGAGAGCCTGCGGGCGTACATGCACGGTTCCGCCGCGGTGATCGGGCTCCAGATGCTGCCTGTCCTGGGCACGGTGGTCCCCCGGGACGAGGCCGCCCCCTACGCCGCCGCCCTGGGCGTCGCCTTCCAGCTGACCAACTTCCTGCGCGACGTGGGCGAGGACCTCGACCGGGGCCGTGTCTACCTCCCCGCCGACCTGCTGAGCGCCCACGGCGTCCATCGGGATCTGCTGAGCTGGAGCCGTGCGACCGGCAACCGCGACCCGCGCATCACGGAGGCGTTCAGGTCCTTCGAGGACCTCACACGCGGCGTCTACCGTGAGGCGGCCCCCGGGCTGGCGATGCTCGACCCGGTCGCGCGCCCCTGCATCCGCACGGCGTTCGTCCTGTACGGCGCGATCCTGGACGCCGTCGCCGAGGACGGGTACGCGGTCCTGCACCGCCGCTCCGTGGTGCCCCGGCGGCGGCGCGCCGCGGTGGCCCTCGACGGGGCGGTACGGCTGTCGGCCGCGAGGATCGCGGCACGCGGCTCCCGCCGGACCCCGCAGCCCGTCATCCCGCGGTCACCGGCCCCGGCCACCCGCTCGTCCGACGCCGTGGACGGCCCGCTGCGCAAGGAGGCCGTGTGAGCACCGACCCCGTCGACGACCGCTCCGGTGACCGTGCGCGGCGACCGGATCCGGCGAATCAACCCGCCCGCCCCCTCCGTCCTGTCCCTCCCGTCCGTCCCGTCCGTCCCGTCCGGCGCGGACGGTATCCCCTGTCGTTGCGCCGGAACGCCGTGGACTGGGAGCGTCAGCGTCCGACCTGGCGCGAGGCGCGCCCCGCCGTCATCGCCGACGCCCTGAAGCGCGCCCAGGCGCGGCCGTCCGGCAACTGGTACGTCGTGGGCGCCACCAGCGACGTACGCGACGACCGCCCGATGGCCCGGACGATCGCCGGGCAGGAGGTCGTCGTCTGGCGCGACGCCACGGGACAGTTGGTGGCCGGGCCCGGCATCTGCCCTCACCTGGGCGCACCGCTTCGCGACAGCCCGGTGCGCTGCGGCACCCTCGTCTGCCACTGGCACGGGCTCGGCCTGCGGGGCACCTCGTTCGCGGGCTGGGAGCCGCTGCCCGTGCACGACGACGGGGTGCTGGTGTGGGTGCGCCTGGACGACGTCGGCGGCGAGGTACCGCTGGAGGCGCCTGTGGTGCCGGTGCGGCCCGCACTGGCGGGAGCGGTGTCCGCGGTGTACGTCGGCGTCGGTACCTGCGAACCCGAGGACGTCGTGGCCAACCGCCTCGACCCCTGGCACGGCGCCTGGTTCCACCCGTACTCCTTCGTGGACCTGACCGTCGTGTCCGCGACCACAGAGACACAGGGACGCGACGGACCCTCACCGCGTGAGACCGGCACCCCGGACGAAAGCGGCCCGACGGACGAGGACGGTTTCACCGTCGACGTGTCCTTCAAGGTCGCCGGGCGACTCGTCGTACCGGTGCGGGCCGTGTTCACCGCTCCCGAGCCTCGTACGGTCCTGATGCGTATCACCCGGGGTGAGGGCGCGGGGTCGGTCGTCGAGACGCACGCGACCCCGCTCGGCGCCGACGAGCACGGCAGGCCGCGGACAGCGGTGGTGGAAGCGGTGGTGGCGGCGTCCGATCGCCCTGGATTCGGCGTGGCCCGCCGGATGACGCCGCTGCTGCGCCCCCTTATGCGGGCCGCCGCCGGGCGGCTGTGGCGCGACGATCTCGCGTATGCGGAACGACGCTGGCAACTCCGCTCGACCGGGCGCTTCCCCGGCTGAGGAGTGCCGGCAGAGCCGCCGTCTGGAGGGAGGCGTCCGCAAAGCGCGGCGGGACTGCGGGAACTCGGGAACCAGGAGGCTGAGGACATGACCAAGGACGACAGCCAGGACAAGAACCTGCGCAGAGGCGACAAGGTCACCTGGCGCAGCCACGGCAGCGAAGCGACCGGCAGGGTCGAGAAGAAGATCACCCGCCGCACCGAGGCCGCCGGACGAAAGGTGGACGCCTCGCCCGACGAGCCGCAGTACAAGGTGCGCAGCGACAAGTCCGGACGATCCGCCGTCCACAAGCAGTCCGCCCTCAAGAAGCGAGGGAAGTGAGCCACGCATCGAGCTGTTCCGGCCCACGGACCTGGCGGCAGGTGCAACCGTTGACACCCAACCAGCAGAAAGGGGGACATACCCCCCAGGGAGAGGATCACCTGACATGCAGCTCCGCGATGAACTGCCGGTCGATCACAAGCTCGCCACCGTCTACCGTTACGGCGCCGCGTTCTGCGGCGTGGTCCTGCTGCTCTTCGGAGTCCTCGGCTTCGCCGACCGGCTCAGCCCGTTCGGCACTGACGGCGACACCATCGCCGGCATGACCACCAACGGCGCCCTCAGCCTCGTCTCCGTCGTCGTCGGCCTCGCGCTGATGGCCGGCGCGGTGATCGGCGGCAACTTCGCGTCCACGCTCAACATGACGGTGGGGACCCTCTTCCTCCTCAGCGGTTTCTGGCACATCTTCGTCCTGGACAAGAACGCGAACTTCCTCGACTTCGGCCTGACCAACGTCATGTTCAGCTTCGTCATGGGCCTGGTGATCCTGACCTTCGGCATGTACGGACGGGTCACCAGCAGGCTCCCCCATGACAACCCGTACTGGCGCCGCCGCCACCCGCGCCAGGCGGCCGAGGAGTCCCTGGCACGCCGACGCCGGGCCGCAGGAGCGATCGGCTCCGCCGAGACCCCGACAGCGGCACTCCCCGGTACGGCCACCGACGGCACGGTCCGCTGACTGCTCCATCCTGACGCACGCCGTCGACGCTGAAGGCACGTTGCTCCACGGCGCGGCCGATGAGTTTGTGGCTCTCGGTCGGTCCAAGCTCGTGACACCTCACGAAAGGACACTGCCATGTCGGAGCTTCTCGTCGACTTCATCACCTCTCTCGACGGCTACGCGTCGGGAGAGGGATGGCCCGGGTTCTGGGGTCTGGAGGGTCCGGAGTACCTCGCATGGCTCGGCAAGCAGCCCGAGGTCACCTACCTGATGGGGGCGAACACCTACCGTCTGATGTCGGGCTTCGCCGCAGGCGAGGTCCCCGGTGGCCAGGACGAGTTCCGGCCCGAGGAAGAGGCGTCCGTCGACGAGCTCACGCGGGCGTCCAAGGTGGTGTTCTCCTCCTCGCTGGAGGAGCCTCTGGCGTGGGCCAACTGCACGCTCGTCCGTGACGACGCCGTCGAGGCGGTCCGCGCCATGAAGTCGACCGGCTCGGGGCTCCTCAGCACGATCGGCAGCCTCAGCCTGTCCCGGTCCCTGCTCCGAGCCGGACTCGTCGACCGCTTCCGGGTCGTGATGTTCCCGGTGATCACCGGGGCCACAGGGGAAGAACGCATCTACGACGGCTATCCGGACGTTGCTCTTGAGATGACCGAGCACCGCACCTTCGACGGCCGCATCCAGCTGGTCGAGTACAAGCCCCGCGTGCTCGAACACCCGCCGCTCGGCGCCCCTGCGTGACGCCGCCCCCATCCGGAGCCGGCCGAGCGCGATGCTCACCGGGTGCCACACTGGATTGCATGGCGGAGAGGGACCGGGACCTCGCCCAGAGGCTGGAGACGGCGATCACGAGCCTGCTGGAGCGTCGTGCCGACACAGCTTCGATCTGCCCGTCCGACGTCGCCCGCGAGGTCTACGAGGGCGACGACGACGGCTGGCGAGCGCTGATGGAACCGACTCGGCAGGCGGCTTGGCATCTGGCTGCCGTGGGCAAGGTCGAGGTGACGCAGGGTGGACGGACGGTCGTGGAGGGCGAGGCGCGCGGCCCCCTTCGTATCCGTAGGGCACGCCGCTGACACGCACATGTGCCCGCGCCCGCCGCGGTGTGCGGCGGGCGCGGGTGTCGTTGTTGTTGCTATGGCAGGTGTGACTGGGTTTGTCAGCAGGGGTTGACGGTCAGTTTGAACGTGGTCGTCGTGTTGCGGATGTCCTGGGCGTTGTTGCCGGTGCGCAGGCAGTTGATGGTGGCCTCGCCGACGGCGGGACCCTGGCCCGGTTCGGGCATCTCGTTGGCCCAGACGCCGAAGCCGGACTTGGCGTCCCACGCGTCGCCGCTCTTGCGGGCGCCGGTGATGGAGATGTCGTTGAGGATGGTGTCCTTCACCGGGTTCTCGGGCGTGGTGCCGTTGTACTTGGTCTGGAACATGAGGCCGCTGTAGGTGGGGTCGACGATGTCGACGTGGCTCACCCGGATGCCCTGGAAGACCTTCGAGGCGGAGAAGAACCAGATGCCGGGGAAGGTCTGGTCGCCCCAGAAGTGCCCGCCGGCGCGGACGATCGAGATGTTCTCGAACGTCGTCGGATCGGTGCCGAAGCCGTTCATCGGGTAGCCGAAGTCGAGCGAGGAGATGGTGATGCCCGAGTAGACGAGGGTGTCCGCGATGTGGATGTTGCGGAAGGTGTTGTTGTAGCCGCCGTACACGGCGACACCCGCGGCACGCCAGGTCAGGGTGGTGGTGAGGTTCTCGTAGACGTTGTTCTTCATGTCGGCGCCGCCTGCGTCGATGGCGGAGAACAGCGCGAAACTGTCGTCGCCGGTGGCGCGGGCGTCGTTGTTGGTGACGAGGTTGTCGGTGGATCCGTTGGTCATGTTGATGCCGTCGGCGAACAGGTTGCGGATCCGGGAGTTCTTGATGGTCATGCGGTCGGTGTTGGCGCCCCAGTAGAGGCACACCATGTGCTCGTTCCAGATGTCGTCGATGGTGATGTCGGAGACGTTGGCGAAGTCGAAGACCTTGCCGGGGCCGTCGATGCGCGAGGTGTAGTTGCCGAAGTAGGCGAAGCCCTTGAAGAGCGAGCCCTTGGCGGTGGCGTCGGCGCGGAAGCCGATGTCGGTGTTGTCCTGGGTGCTGGGGGCGTGGAACTGGGTGTACCAGGGGCCGGCTCCGACGACCTTGACCGGCTTGCCGTAGACCTGGAACTTGCTGCCGGTCTCGTAGTCGCCGGGCGGGAGGTAGACGCCGACGAGGGTGTTGGTGGTGTCCATACGGACCTTGTCCAGGGCGTTCTGCACGTCCTGGTGGGTGAATCCGGTGGGCACGGCGTACGTCGCGGGGTCCGGGTTGGCGGCCGGGGCGACCTGTTCGAGGTTGATGAAGTCGATGGTGTAGGTGGAGGTGTTGGCGGAGCCCTTCTGGAGGCGGATCTTGCTGCCGGCGGGTACGGTCTCGCCGAGCATGAGGTGTGCCTCGTCGTAGATGTGCCGCGGGGCGCCCGCGCCGGGCGAGTTGCCGGGTGAGGCCTCTGCGCCGTAGAGCCAGGCGTACTTGGAGGTGAGGGGGATGGCCTTCTTGAAGGTGCCGTCGACGTAGAGGTCGAGGGTGGCGTCGGTGCCGCCGCCGCCCGCCGCGTCGGGGATGGAGAAGCGGGTCACCAGGGTGTTGGTGGCGGCGCGGGTGGTGAACTCGACGTACTCGCCGGTGGCGTCGAGGCGGACGGCCTTGCGCCCGGAGGCCTCACCGGCGGGGTCGCCGACGGTGCGGTTGGGGCCGAGGACACTGGCGCCGCCGCCGGTGGTGCCGTCCTCCGCCTCGTACATGTCGTAGGGCATGTTGGCGCCGCGGCCGACGAACAGGGGCTGGGTGGCGGTGTTGTTGTCGCGCTTGACGGGGAGTTCGTTGGTGTCGGCGGCGAGGACGGTCTTGACGGTGTAGGTGCCGTTGGCTGCGGTCCAGGGGCCGAGGGTGACGACGGTGGAGTCGCCGGGGGCGAGGGTGCCGTCGTAGGAGCCGGTCAGGGTCTTGACCGTGGTGCCCTGCTTGTCGAGGAGAGTGAGGGTCACGCCATGGCTGCCCGCGGCGGTGGGCTCGGTGCCCTGGTTCTTCACGGTCGCCTTGAAGGTGACGGTGTTTCCGGCCGACGGGCTGGAGGGGGTGGTGGTGACCGAGGTGGTGATCACGTCGGAGCCGGCGACCGGCTTGACGACGAGGGGCGTGGGCCGGGTGTAGGTGTTGTTGGACTCGTTCTGCTCGATGACCGTGCCCGTGTCGTCGGCGACGGCGCTGAGTTCGTAGGAGCCGGCCTCGCGCTGGCCGATGGAGGCGGTGACGGTGGTCTGTGCACCGGCCGCGAGGGCGCCGACGTCGGCGGTGGCGACCTTGGTGCCGCCCAGGCGCACCGCGAGCTTGCTCGCCGCCGCGGCGGCGGGGCCGTCG
>JABFXD010001045.1 GCA_013361925.1 Streptomyces sp.
CCCCCGTCGATCTGGACGAAGCCGTCGGTCAGCGAGGTCCGTCCCTCCCGCAGCGACTTGACCTCGGTGCCCATGAGGACCAGGCCGGCCTCGAAGGTGTCGATGATCGCGTAGTCGTGCCGGGCCTTCTTGTTCTGGGCGACGATCTTCTTCTTGCCGCCCTTCTCGCCGTCCCTGGCCTTGGCGGCGGCCGTCCCGCCCTGCTTGGGCTGGGACTCCTTCGGTACGTACATTCCCTTGCTCATAGTGCCGTCCATTTTCGCACTACGGAGGGGGTGCGTGGAAAGCCGTTTACGGCGTGGGACGCAGGTGGCCTACGACTCGGGGGCGAGCCCGCTCAGCACGGTCTCCGCCCGCTCCAGCACCTGCTGGTCGGCCTCCAGGTCCGGAGTGATGCCCTTGCCGTCGACACCCCGCCCGGAGGGGGTGCGGTAGTGGCCCACGGTGAGCTCGGCGACCGCCCCGTCCGGCAGCCGGCTGGGCATCTGCACCGAGCCCTTGCCGAAGGTCCGGGAGCCCACGACGACGGCCCGTCCGCGGTCCTGCAACGCGCCGGTGAGCAGCTCGGCCGCGCTCATCGTGCCGCCGTCGACGAGTGCGACCAGGGGTCTGGTGGTGTCGCCGCCGGAGTCGGCGTGCAGGACCTGCTGCTCGCCGTCGACGTCGTAGGTGGCGACGAGGCCGCCGTCGAGGAAGGCGGAGGCGGCGGTGACGGCCTCGGTGACGAGCCCGCCGGAGTTGCCGCGCAGGTCGAGGACGATCCCGGCGCCGACGGGGGCCTGCCGGACGGCGTCGCGTACGACGTCGCCCGAGCCCTTCGTGAAGGAGTCGATCTTGATGAGGGTGATTCCGCCGGGCAGCTTGCGCACGGTGACCGAGTCCGTGGACAGGCGCGCCCGCCGCACGGTCTGCGTCCACGCGCGTGTGCCGCGCTCGAGGCCGAGGGTGACCGCCGTCCCGGCGGCCGCGTCCTTGGCGTCACCGCGCAGTAAGGAGACGACCTCGGTGACCGGCCGACCGTCGACGTCGGCGCCGTCCACGCTGCGCAGCAGATCCCCGGCGCGGATCCCGGCCCCGGCCGCGGGCGACCCGGCGCGCACCTTGGTCACCTCGATCCGGCCGTCGCGCTCCCGCCGGGCCCACAGCCCGACGCCGGTGTACCGGCCGTCGAGGGCCTCCTCGAACTCCTCGTACTCCCCCTGGGAGTAGACGGCCCCCCACCGGTCCCCGCTGCGGCTGACGGCCCGCTCGGCGGCCTCCATGGGCGACTTGCCGTCGGCCATGGCCTCCTCGGCGGCCTTCGCCACGTCCTGGTGATGCCCGGCGGGAGCGGCCGAACGGGCCGGGTCGGGCGTGGATTTCCGGTCGGGTCCCGGCAGCGACCCCGTCGCCGCCCCCGCGACCAGCACACTCGCGAACACCAACGTCAGAGCCGCCCCGCGGCCTACGCGGCGGGGCTGACAGAACAGGTCGCGGCCTGACATGCGGGTGAGTCTAGGACAACGCGAAGGGCCGCACGGTCGGTTGACCGGACGGCCCTGTTGGCGTGCGTCACACCTTGAGG
The DNA here is from genome assembly GCA_013361925.1 of Streptomyces sp. Taxonomy (GTDB): domain Bacteria; phylum Actinomycetota; class Actinomycetes; order Streptomycetales; family Streptomycetaceae; genus Streptomyces. The sequence goes on from JABFXD010001045.1 coordinate 1,565, forward strand.
TACTTGCGCAGCGCGAAGAAAGCGGCCATCGCCGGCATCAGCAGGCTGGTGGCCAGGATCAGCGGAAGCTTCGTCAGTACGGCGTCCCAGCCGATGAAGTTGATCAGGTTCAGCTTCTCGGACAGGGCCAGGCCGTGGTCGATGATGAAGTACCGGGAGACCACCAGGAAGGCGCAGGCGACGCCGCCGCCGATCAGACCGGCGACCGCGGCCTCCATGATGAACGGGGCCTGGATGTAGAAGCCCGAGGCACCGACCAGGCGCATGATGCCGGTCTCGCGCCGCCGGCTGAACGCGGAGACGCGCACCGTGTTGACGATCAGCATCAGCGCCACGACGAGCATCAGCGCCATGACCGCGCGCGCCGCCCAGTTCATGCCGTTCAGCAGCCCGAAGAGGTTGTCGAGGATGCCCTTCTGGTCCTGCACCGACTGCACGCCGTCCCGGCCGTCGAAGGCGGTCGCGACGACCTGGTACTTCTCCGGGTCCTTGAGCTTGATCCGGTACGACTCCTGCATCTGGTCCGGCGTGAGGGAGGCGGCCAGCGGGGAGTCGCCGAACTGCTCCTTGTAGTGCTTGTACGCCTGGTCCTGGGTCTCGTAGGTGACCTTCTCGACGACGGACATCTTGTGCAGGTCGGCGAGGATCTGCTTCTTCTGGTCGTCGGTCACCGCACCCTTGGCGCAGTTGGGGTCGGACTCGGCGTCGCTCTTGTTGCAGAGGAAGACCGAGACGTTGACCTTGTCGTACCAGTAGCCCTTCATGGTGCTGACCTGGTCGCTCATCAGGAGCGAGGCGCCGAACAGGGCGAGGGACAGGGCGACGGAGACGACGACGGCGAACGTCATCGTCAGATTGCGACGGAGACCGACACCGATCTCGGACAGTACGAACTGGGCGCGCATGGCGTCTGGTTGGGCCTTTCCGTGGACTGTGCGGTCAGTGCTGGTAGCCGTAGACGCCGCGCGCCTGGTCGCGGACGAGGCGGCCCTGCTCCAGCTCGATGACGCGCTTGCGCATCTGGTCCACGATGTTCTGGTCGTGCGTCGCCATCAGCACGGTGGTGCCCGTCCGGTTGATCCGGTCGAGCAGCTTCATGATGCCGACGGAGGTCTGCGGGTCGAGGTTGCCGGTGGGCTCGTCGGCGATCAGCAGCTTGGGCCGGTTGACGAAGGCCCGCGCGATGGCGACGCGCTGCTGCTCACCACCGGACAGCTCGCCCGGCATCCGGTCCTCCTTGCCGCCGAGCCCGACGAGGTCGAGCACCTGCGGCACGGACTTGCGGATCTCGCCCTTCGACTTGCCGATGACCTCCTGCGCGAAGGCCACGTTCTCGGCGACCGTCTTGTTGGGCAGGAGCCGGAAGTCCTGGAACACCGTCCCCAGCTGGCGGCGCATCTGCGGCACCTTCCAGTTGGAGAGGCGCGCGAGGTCCTTGCCCAGGACGTGCACCTGGCCGTGGCTGGTCCGCTCCTCGCGGAGCACCAGCCGCAGGAAGGTGGACTTTCCGGAGCCGGAGGACCCGACGAGGAAGACGAACTCACCCTTCTCCACTTCCAGGGAGACATCCCTGAGTGCGGGGCGGGTCTGCTTGGGGTAGACCTTGGAGACGTTGTCGAATCGGATCACGGATGCACCACGGTTAGCCGGGGGTAGATGAGCGTGACCATACGCGAACCGGGTGTGTGAGCGCAGGCACAGGTTGCGGTTGCGTGCTGCTTGTGCCTTTTGTACATGGCCTTCCGGGAGCGCCCGAGCCGATTCCGAGGGAACCTGGCACAGTGGAGGGGGAACGTTCTCCGCCCCGGGAGCGTTCTGTGGAGAGAACCGGTATGAGGAGGGCGAGCGCATGACGTACGACCGGCTGGTGTGCGCGAACTGCGCGGCGCCCGTCAACGAGGGCCGCTGCCCCGTGTGCCGCGCCAACCGCGAGCGGCTCTCGCAGGAGAACCAGAACCCGTTCGCGCAGCTCAACCCCATGACACTGATCGCCCTGCTCGCGGTACTGATCGCGGCGGTGGCACTGCTGGCGCACCAGACCGCGTAACGCCGGCACGGACGCCCGAGAGGCCCGGAGCGAGTCCTTCGCTCCGGGCCTCTCGTCGTACGACAGGCGCACGCTGCGCGTGCGCGTGACTACCGTCAGGCGACAGCGCCGCCGCGGCCGCCCATGAGGCGCGGCAGGATGCGGAAGCCGATACCGCCGGCGATCATCGTGGCGGCGCCCACCAGCAGGAAGGCGGTCTGCCCGGCACCGGTCTCGGCGAGCTCGCCGCCACCGCCCTGGGCGGTGGTGTCGGAGCCGGTGTCGGCGAGGGCGGAGGAGCCCTCTTCCTGGGCGGAGGCGTCGGAGCCGCCGTCGGGGTCGGCGTTGTTGCCGCCACCGCCGTTGCCGCCGCCGTTTCCGTTGCCGCCGCCGTTACCGCCGTCGTCGGTCGGGTCCTCGGTCGGCTCGTCCGTCGGGTCCTCGGTGGGCTCCTCGGTGGGCTCCGTCGGCTCCTCGGTGGGCTCCGTGGGCTCCTCGGTGGGCTCCGTGGGCTCCTCGGTGGGCGGGTCCGTCGGGAGGTCGGTGGGCGGGTCGGTCGGCAGCTCGGTGGCCGGGTCGGTGGGCTCGTCGTCGAGGCCGGTGTCGACGTTGACACCGACGCCGCTCTCGTCCACGCTCACGCCGATGTCCAGCGCGGAAGCGGCGCCGGCGGCGGTCAGCGAGGCACCGGCCGCGATCACGGCACCGGCGGCTATGCGCGCGATCCGGATCCGCGTCTTCTTGGTCATGTGGTTGCTACCCCCAGTAGCTCATCGTCGATTGGGCGGCGCTCGGGGCCGTGATCAACGGGGGTGGCGGTACTCAACTCTCCCCCGGTTCACATGCGCCCCAGAGATACGCATGCCGCGCTTTACCCTTCCCATTTTTCAAAGCAACGTCAAGGGAGTAGTGCGCCGGATGCCCAACTAGGCGATCTTATGCCGGAATTAACCGCTGTGAGCGAGCTGTAGAACCCGGACAAAAAGACAACCGCCCCCGAATCGGGGGCGGTTGAACAGTCGACCATCACGGGGTTGCGCGGATGGTCAAGTCGACAAAGTTACTTCTCCTGCTGCTTGCGCCAGCGAATTCCCGCTTCCAGGAACCCGTCGATCTCACCGTCGAGCACCGCCTGCGGGTTGCCGACCTCGAACTCCGTCCGCAGGTCCTTGACCATCTGGTACGGGTGCAGGACGTACGACCGCATCTGGTTGCCCCAGGAGCTGCCGCCGTCCTTGAGGGCGTCCATCTTGGCCCGGTCCTCCTGGCGCTGCCGCTCCAGCAGCTTCGCCTGCAGGACGTTCATGGCCGTGGCCTTGTTCTGGATCTGCGAGCGCTCGTTCTGACAGGAGACGACGATCCCGGTGGGCAGGTGTGTGATGCGCACCGCGGAGTCGGTCGTGTTGACGCCCTGGCCGCCGGGGCCGGAGGACCGGTAGACGTCGATCCGCAGATCGGACTCGTCGATGTCGATGTGGTCGGTCTGCTCGACGACGGGCAGGACCTCCACACCGGCGAACGACGTCTGCCGACGGCCCTGGTTGTCGAAGGGCGAGATCCGCACGAGCCGGTGGGTGCCCTGCTCGACGGAGAGCTGGCCGTAGGCGTACGGCACCTGCACCGCGAAGGTGGTCGACTTGATGCCGGCCTCTTCGGCGTACGACGTCTCGTAGATCTCGGTCTTGAAGCCGTGCCGCTCGGCCCAGCGCAGGTACATGCGCTGGAGCTGCTCGGCGAAGTCGGCGGCGTCGACGCCACCGGCCTCGGCGCGGATGTTGACGAGCGCCTCACGGGCGTCGTACTCACCGCTGAGGAGCGTGCGGACTTCCATCTCGTCCAGCGCCTTCTTCACGGAGACCAGCTCGGACTCCGCCTCGGCGCGGGTGTCCGGGTCGTCCTCCTCCTCGGCCATCTCGAAGAGCACGGAGAGATCGTCGATCCGTCCGCGCAGGGCCTCGGCCTTCCGCACCTCCGCCTGGAGGTGGGAGAGCTTGCTGGTGATCTTCTGCGCCTCGTCCGGGTCGTCCCACAGGGACGGCGCGGCCGCCTGCTCCTCGAGCACGGCGATGTCTGCCCTCAGCTTGTCGAGGTCCAGAACGGCCTCGATCGACTCCATGGTCGAGGAGAGGGACTTGAGCTCTTCGGATACATCGACGACTGCCACGCCTCCAGCCTAACGGCT
>JABFXD010000733.1 GCA_013361925.1 Streptomyces sp.
CCCGGACATCGACGCGGTGTTCGCCGCCAACGACCTCACCGCGTCCGGCGCCCTGCGCGTACTGCGCGAGCACGGCCGACGCGTCCCTGACGACGTCGCCGTCATCGGCTTCGACGACATGCTGCCGATCGCCGAACAGACCGACCCGCCCCTCACGACGATCCGCCAGGACATCGAGGAGATGGGCCGACTGATGGCCCGGCTGCTGCTGAAGGGCGACGGGGACGCGGCCTCCGGAGTGGTACTGCCCACGACTCTGGTGCGTAGGGCGTCCGCGTAGCCGGCGGCGTACGCACAGCCGGCCCGGAGAGGTGGAGCGGCGTTCTCCGCCTCCCCGTGGTGCGGGGGCGGCCGTAATGACTCCGGTCCAGTGGCTTTGCCCCTCCGTCACCCCTCCGCGGGCGCACTCCTGATCACCGCGAAGCGTGCCCCGTACGGGTCGGCGAGGCGGGCGACGCGGCCCACGCCCGGGATGTCGGTGGGTGGCATCCTGACCCGGCCGCCCCGCTCCTCCGCCTCGGCGACCACCGCGTCCACATCCGTGGCCTCGAAGTACGGCAGCCAGTAGGGGCCGCCCTCCGCCTCCGTCGGCGCGTCGGCGAAGGGGACGATGCCGCCGAACATGGCGTTCTCGGACTCGCCGCGTGGGTTGATCGTCGTGTAGGTGCCGCCCGGGAAGTCGACGCCGTAGGTCTCCAGGCCGAGGACGGCGTTGTAGAACCACGCGGCCATCGGCTGGTCCGCCGTGTAGAGCTCGATCCAGCACAGGGAGCCCGGCTCCTGCGTGACGTCGAGACCCTTGAGGCGGCCGGGCTGCCAGATACCGAAGGGCACGCCGGCCTTGTCGGCGAGGATCGCCATACGGCCCTGGTCCATCACGTCGAGGGGCTGCATCAGCACCTTGCCGTGCGCCTGCTCGGCGGCCTTCGCGGTGGCGTCCGCGTCCGGGGTCTGGAAGTACACCGTCCAGGACGGCGGGCCGTCCTCCGTGGTGCTCTGCATGCCGCCCGCGACGGTCCTGCCGTCCAGCTGGAAGAAGCCGTAGCCGCCGGACTCGGGCGGCCCGGGCTCGAAGCGCCAGCCGAAGAGGGCGTTGTAGAAGGTGGAGGCGCCTTCGATGTCGGGGGTGCCGAGATCGAGCCAGTTCGGTGCGCCGGTGACATAACGGGTGGTGAGCATCCTTGCCCTCCTCCGAGGGGGTTACGTCCACTGCACTGCCGAGTCTTGCACCGCCCACTGACAATCGCCCCGCAACGCCGCGCGCCGCCGTGCGTCAGGGCGCACGGCGGAGCAGTATCGGGGCGGTCGGAGGCCTCGGAGCGCGGCGTTGATCCCGCGTTGATCGAACGTTTTTCGCCGCCCGGCACGATCCTGCACATGCTCATCGAAACGATCACGCCACCTGGCCTGGACTGGCAGGAAGAGGCGCTCTGCGCACAGACCGGCGGGGACTTCTTCTTCCCCGAGCCGGGCAGCTCCGTGCGGGAGGCGAAGCGGATCTGCGGTCTGTGCCCGATCCGCTCCGCCTGTCTGGAGTTCGCCCTCGACAACGACGAGCGCTTCGGCGTGTGGGGCGGCCTGTCGGAGAAGGAACGGCTGGAGATCAGGCGTACGTCACACTGAACCGCCCCGCCCCCGCCGGCACCCGTACGTCCGGGCCCGTCCAGCCGAGCTCGTGCCCGTCGGCCCGCGCCGACCGCACCTCGCCGAACCGGCACGGATAGACGAACCGCACCCCCTCGGGCGCCTGTGTGATCTCCACGGTCACCTTCCGCTCCGCCGGGTCGTGCGAGAGCCGGTAGCCGAAGGGCGCCCCGAAGAGCGTGGGCGCGGCGTCCACGGTGACCGGTTCACCCCCGGGCACCCAGTGCGGCCGTACCCCCGCAGCGATGTACAGGTGCGGGTCGTGGTCCTCGTCGGCCTCGAAGAAGAGGATGTCGCGGATCAGCAGCAGATACTCGGCGGCCGCCCAGCCGTGCGGCATGTCCCCCATGTACCAGCGCCCGTAAGGTGTCTCGCGGAAGTCGGACGCGATCGGGAACGCGTGCTGCTCGTTCCACGCCCCCAGTGCCACCGCGCGCTCCGCGACGCTCGGGAACCCCGCCGCGACCGTCCAGCCGAGCAGCGCGTCCATGCGCGCCGGGTCCCCGGCGAGCAGACAGGCGTGCGCCAACTGCAGGGTCAGATAGGGCCCGTAGGCCTGCCAGGCGGCCTCGTGCCGATAGCCGCCGGTGACGAAGTGCGCGTACATGGTGTCGAGGGTGAAGCGGGCGGCCCGGTCGATGTCGTCGCCCAGCTTGCTGCCCATGTGCAGGCGCAGCGGGTGGAAGTACGCCGCCGTCCCGATCATCGTCGAGTCGAGTCGTCCGACGTCGCCGGGGCCGGTCGGGATGTACGTCTCCCAGGCGCCGCGCGCCCGCTGCTCGCCCAGCACCCAGCGGATCGAGTCACCCGTGGCCTGCTTCAGGTCGTCGAAGGCGGACCAGAGTTCGCCCACCTCCGGCGCCCCGATCCGTTCGGCCAGGCGTGCGGCCTCGTAGAGCCCGGCCAGTGCCCAGAAGTCGTCCCAGTAGTGAGGCTTGTCGCGCTCGCCGAGGTGTTCGGCGCTCCAGCCGCTGTGCAGCAGGCCGTACCGGTCGCGGTTGTCGCGCAGCCAGCGGGCCGCGTCGCGGACATAGGGAACGTACAACTTCGTGCCGAAGGCGGCCTGTTGTCCACTCGTGCGGTCGAAGCGGCCGATCGCCCACAGGGCCTGGCCGTTGCTGTCCCACTCGCGGTCGTCCTTCTCGTGCGGGCCGCCGTAGAAGCCGTACTCGGCGCACGGACCGATCCGGCCCGTTCCGAGACTGAACTTCAGCGGGTAGTGCGTACCCAACTGCCGTTCGACCAGGGCCGAGTCGCCGACGAGCGAGCAGGCCGTCGCCTCGACGGAGGAGTCCCGGATCCAGAAGGAGTCGTAGACCGTGGGGCCCGGGTGGATCTCGCCGTGGTCGGACAGGACGAGGAGCTGGGTGCGGGACTGGCGGAACAGGTCGGTGAGATGGGCCACCGGGCGCGGCAGACCCGGCTGCACCCCCTGCCCTAGGATCTTCGCCGTCCAGAAGTCCCGGTTGGCGGCCTCCAGTTCGGCGGCGGGCGTGGCGCGAAGTCCGGCGAGGTCCGCCGCGCCGCTGAACAGGTCGACCGGCAGGCGTACGTCGATCTCGAAGACCTCGTCCTCCGTCACCCGGAACGGCCACGCGAACACCGCGCTGCACATCCCGGCCACCTGGTCCTGCGCCTCCAGGGCGCCGTTCAGCTTGCCGCCGACGACCAGGTCGTGGAACGGGCTGTGGGTGAGGTAGGTGTCCGGGTCGAAGGAGAAGTCCGTGTTGCCGTAGACGCCGTACTGTTCCGGCGCGGTGTCGAAGACCGGGCCCCAGCCCGAGTTGGTCTCCACCCGCTGCTCGTCCGGCAGATGGCGCAGGAACGTCAGGCGCCGGTCGGTGATCTGGCGCCCGTTGCGGTCGTGCCGCTGGAAGCCGCTCGGACCGGCGGGCAGTACGGCCGCGCACAACAGCCCCTCGCGCGGCTGCCCGGTGGGACTGCCCACGGTCACCCGCGTGACCACCAGGTCCCGTTGGCTCACGCCGACGGGCGTGGCGAAGGTGCGCTGCACGAACTCGACGTCCTCCGGTGTGCGGAACGTCGTCAGGACCACCGGCAGATGCGGAGCCTCCATCCGCTGCTCCACCCTTCCCGCGTCCGGGAGTTGGGGCAGCCGCAGGGCGCCCGTCGCCGGATCGTGGAGGAAGAAGCAGAGGCTGTACTTGTCGTAGACGGGCTCGATCTCGCCCGCCTGGCCGATCAGGGACTCCTGGCGATGGTCCTTGACGCCGACCATGTGCCAGTAGCGGTACAAGGCGTTGGAGGCGAAGGCCGCCTCCTTGGAGTCGTACGTGCCGGAGTCGAAGTCGTCGCTCCAGCGGCGGAAGGCCTGCTGCGCCCACCAGGGCACGGGAAACGGGACCCGGTCCCGACCCGCCCAGCCGCGCCACATGACCTCGTAGAACATCCACTCATGGGTCTGGGCCATGGTGTGTCACCCCCTGCGGGCACCGTTGCACCGCGGAGGCGTCCCGTAAATCCGTGCGACCGGCCGTTCGGGGTGCGGTTAGGATCCGGGGGCGCGGTCCGGGCGTAGCGCAGAGGCAGGCGCGCCGCCCTCTCAAGGCGGTCACGCCGGTTCGAATCCGGTCGTCCGGATACGTGTGAGGGTCCCGTAGAGCAGAGGCAGACTCGCCGCCTTGTCAGGGCGGATACGCCGGTTCGAATCCGGTCGGGACCGCGGTACGGCGAAACACGGGGCGGGGACGGCACATGGGCGAGGCGATCAGTGAGGCGGAACTGGCCGCCTTCCACCAGGTCGTGGGCAAGCTGCGCGAGCTGCCCGTCGACGACCCCGTACGGCTGTCCGCCGAGCAGGTCGCGGCCTCCTTCGCCCGCGACGGACGGCTGCGTCGGCGCAAGGCGAGGGGTGCCGAGGCGTCCGCCGCCGACGCGCGGACCATGGCGGCGACGGCGACCGGTGCCCCCGAACGGCGCGAGGACGCGCCGCTGACCCCGGCGGCCGGCACGTCCGGTGTCTTTCGCAAGCCCCGCACCTGCTACGTCTGCAAGACGCCCTACCGCGAGGTCGACTCCTTCTACCACCGGCTGTGCCCGTCGTGCGCCGCCGACAACACGGCCCGCCGCGCGCTGAGCTGTGACCTCTCCGGTCGCCGCGCGCTGCTCACCGGCGGCCGGGTGAAGATCGGCTTCCAGCTGGCCCTGATGATGCTGCGGGACGGCGCCGAACTGCTGGTCACCTCCCGGTTCCCGCACGACACCGTGCGCCGCTTCCGGGCCGAGCCGGGCAGCGAGAAGTGGCTCGACCGGCTGACCGTGCTCGCCGTCGACCTGCGTGATCCCCGCCAAGTCCTCGGCCTGTGCGAGGAGTTGCGGCGGGAGGGCGAGCCGCTGGACATCCTCGTCAACAACGCCGCCCAGACGGTGCGCAGACCGCCGGAGTCGTACGCGCTGCTCGCGGGCGCTGAGTACGACGCGCTGCCCGAGGGCGCCCGGCAGGCACCCGGGTTCACGCCGATGCGGATGCTGGCGAGCGGCGTCGCGTCCCTGCCCGTCGCCCTGCGCGAGGCCGACGAGGCCGGGCTGCTGCCCGACCCGTCCCCGGAGAACTCCTGGTCGGCCCGGCTCGGCGCGCTCGACCCGGCCGAGGTCCTGGAGACCCAGCTCGTCAACGCCCTCGCCCCGGCGCTGCTGTGCGACCGGCTGCTGCCGCTGCTGCTGGCGTCCCCGCGGCCACGCCGGTACGTGGTCAACGTGACCGCCGTCGAGGGCCGCTTCGCCGTCCGCAACAAGATGGCGGGGCATCCGCACACCAACATGGCCAAGGCCGCCCTCAACATGCTCACCCGCACCAGCGCCGCCGAACTCGCCGACCAGGGCGTGCACATGTGCGCCGTCGACACCGGCTGGATCACGGACGAGAACCCGGCGCCGAAGAAGGCGCGGATGGCGCGGGCCGGGTTCCGGACGCCGCTGGACATCGTGGACGGGGCGGCCCGGGTGTACGACCCGATCGTGCGCGGCGAGGCGGGGGAGCCCGTGTCCGGGGTGTTCCTCAAGGACTACCAGGAGGCGGAGTGGTGAATCAGGAGACGAGCGGCTTCGCCGGAGTGCCGTCCGTCGTGCCGCGCCCGGTCGCCGAACTGGGCCCGCTGCT
>JABFXD010000622.1 GCA_013361925.1 Streptomyces sp.
GACATGATCGGGGTCCACAGGTCACGACAGCAGGGAGATACCTCGGTGCCTCATACCATCGACGAAGCCTTCACAGCGCTTCCGCTACGCGCCCTCGCCGACGCCGCGCTGGCACGCGCGCGTGCGCTCGGTGCCGAGCACGCGGACTTCCGGTTCGAGCGGGTGCGCAGCGCGTCCTGGCGGCTGCGGGACGCCAAGCCCGCCGGGTCGTCGGACACCACCGACCTCGGGTACGCGGTGCGGGTCGTGCACGGTGGGACCTGGGGATTCGCGTCCGGCGTGGATCTGAGCATGGACGCGGCGGCCCGGGTGGCCTCGCAGGCCGTGGCCATGGCGAAGCTGTCCGCCCAGGTGATCAAGGCGGCCGGCTCCGAGGAGCGGGTGGAGCTGGCCGACGAGCCGGTGCACGCCGAGAAGACGTGGATCTCGTCGTACGAGATCGATCCGTTCACCGTGCCCGACGAGGAGAAGGCGGGGCTGCTCGCGGAGTGGAGCGCGCGGCTGCTGGGCGCGAACGGGGTCAACCATGTCGACGCCTCGCTGCTCACCGTCCATGAGAACAAGTTCTACGCCGACACCGCCGGGACCGTGACCACGCAGCAGCGGGTGCGGCTGCATCCGCAGCTGACCGCCGTGTCGGTCGACGAGTCGAGCGGCGAGTTCGACTCGATGCGCACCATCGCGCCGCCGGTCGGCCGCGGCTGGGAGTACCTGACGGGCACCGGCTGGGACTGGGAGTCGGAGCTCGACCAGATCCCGGAGCTGCTCGCCGAGAAGATGCGGGCGCCGAGTGTCGAGTCCGGGGTGTACGACCTCGTCGTCGACCCGTCCAACCTGTGGCTGACCATCCACGAGTCCATCGGCCACGCCACCGAACTGGACCGCGCCCTCGGCTACGAGGCCGCCTACGCCGGCACCTCCTTCGCCACCTTCGACCAGCTCGGCAAGTTGCGCTACGGCTCCGATCTGATGAACGTCACCGGTGACCGCACCGCCGAGCACGGCCTGGCGACCATCGGCTACGACGACGAGGGCGTCGCGGGCCAGTCCTGGGACCTGGTGAAGGACGGCACGCTCGTCGGCTACCAGCTGGACCGGCGGATCGCGAAGCTGACCGGCTTCGAGCGCTCCAACGGGTGCGCGTTCGCCGACTCCCCCGGCCATGTGCCCGTCCAGCGCATGGCCAACGTGTCCCTGCGGCCCGACCCGGCCGGGATGTCGACCGAGGACCTGATCGGCGGGGTCGACCGCGGCATCTACGTCGTCGGCGACCGCTCCTGGTCCATCGACATGCAGCGCTACAACTTCCAGTTCACCGGCCAGCGCTTCTTCAGGATCGAGAACGGCCGGATCACCGGCCAGCTGCGGGACGTGGCCTACCAGGCGACCACCACCGACTTCTGGGGCTCGATGGCGGCCGTCGGCGGCCCGCAGACCTATGTCCTCGGGGGCGCCTTCAACTGCGGCAAGGCCCAGCCGGGCCAGGTGGCCGCGGTGTCGCACGGCTGCCCGTCGGCCCTCTTCAAGGGCGTCAACATTCTCAACACCACGCAGGAGGCCGGTCGATGAGCGCCCGCAGCAACAAGCCGCACGAGATCGTCGAGCGCGCCCTGGAGCTGTCGCGCGCCGACGGCTGTGTCGTCATCGCCGACGAGCAGTCCACGGCGAACCTGCGCTGGGCCGGCAACGCGCTCACCACCAACGGCGTCACGCGCGGGCGCACGCTCACCGTCATCGCGACCGTCGACGGCAAGGAGGGCACCGCCTCGGGCGTCGTCTCCCGGGCCGCCGTCACCGTGGACGAGCTGGAGCCCCTGGTGCGGGCCGCCGAGGCCGCCGCGCGCGGGGCCGCGCCCGCCGAGGACGCGCAGCCACTGGTCAGGGACGTCCCCGCGTCCCCCGACTTCACGGACGCACCCGCCGAGACGTCCTCCGCCGTCTTCGCGGACTTCGCTCCGGCGCTCGGCGAGTCCTTCGCACGCGCGCGTGCGGGCGGCCGTGAGCTGTACGGCTTCGCCAACCACGAGCTGGTCTCCAGCTATCTCGGTACGTCGACGGGTCTGCGGCTGCGGCACGACCAGCCCAACGGCACCCTTGAGCTGAACGCCAAGTCCCCGGACCGTACGCGCTCGGCGTGGGCGGGCCGCTCCACCCGGGACTTCAAGGACGTCGACCCGGCCGCGCTGGACGCCGAACTCGCCGTACGCCTGGGCTGGGCCGAGCGCAAGCACGACCTGCCCGCCGGGCGGTACGAGACGCTGCTGCCGCCGACCGCCGTGGCGGACCTGCTCATTTACCAGATGTGGTCGGCGTCGGGCCGGGACGCGGCCGAGGGCCGGACCGTGTTCTCCAAGCCCGGTGGCGGTACCCGTCTCGGCGACCGGCTCACCGAGCTGCCGCTGACGCTGCGCAGCGACCCGAACGAGCCGGGCCTGGAGTCCGCGCCGTTCGTGCTCGCGCACTCCTCCGGGGGTGACTCGTCGGTGTTCGACAACGGGCTGCCGCTGACGTCCACCGAGTGGATGCGCGAGGGCGAGCTGAGCAGTCTGCTCACCAGTCGGCACAGCGCCGGGCTGACCGGGCTGCCGGTGGCACCGGGCATCGACAACCTGATCCTCGACGGCGGTGAGGACCGCTCCCTGGAGGAGATGGTCGCGAACACCACGCGCGGGCTGCTGCTGACCTGCCTCTGGTACATCCGCGAGGTCGACCCGGCGACCCTGCTGCTGACGGGTCTGACCCGGGACGGCGTCTATCTCGTCGAGAACGGCGAGGTGACCGGCGAGGTCAACAACTTCCGGTTCAACGAGTCGCCGGTGGATCTGCTGGGCCGGGCCACCGAGGCCGGGCGCACCGAAAAGACGCTGCCGAGGGAGTGGAGCGACTGGTTCACTAGGGCTGCGATGCCGGCCCTGCGGGTGCCGGACTTCAATATGAGCTCTGTCAGTCGGGGCGTATAACCTCGTAGCCGGTAGTCACCCGGCTGCCTGAAGATCATCAAGGAGACGCGAGAACCGTGACGGACATCGTCGACGAGCTGAAGTGGCGTGGGCTGTGGGCCCTGTCCACTGACGAGGACGCTTTGCGCAAGGCGCTCGCGGACGGTCCGGTCACGTTCTATTGCGGCTTCGACCCGACCGCCGCCAGCCTCCACGTCGGTCACCTGGTGCAGGTCCTCACCATGCGCCGGCTCCAGCAGGCGGGCCTGCGCCCGCTGGCCCTGGTGGGCGGCGCCACCGGCCAGATCGGCGACCCGCGCCCCACGGCGGAGCGGACGCTGAACGACCCGGAGACGGTCGCGAACTGGGTGACCCGGCTGCGCTCGCAGATCGAGCCCTTCCTGGACTTCGAGGGCGACAACGCCGCGGTGATGGTCAACAACCTGGACTGGACGGCCGGGATGTCGGCCATCGAGTTCCTGCGGGACATCGGCAAGCACTTCCGCGTCAACAAGATGCTCACCAAGGACTCCGTCGCCCGCCGGCTGGAGTCCCAGGAGGGCATCAGCTACACGGAGTTCAGCTACCAGCTGCTCCAGGGCATGGACTTCCTGGAGCTGTACCGGCGCTACGGCTGCACGCTCCAGCAGGGCGGCAGCGACCAGTGGGGCAACCTCACGGCGGGTCTGGACCTGATCCACCGGCTGGAGCCCGACGCGGAGGCGCACTGTCTGGCGACGCCGCTGATGGTGAAGGCGGACGGCACCAAGTTCGGCAAGACCGAGGGCGGCGCCATCTGGCTCGACCCCGAGATGACGACGCCGTACGCGTTTTACCAGTTCTGGCTGAACGTGGACGACCGGGACATCTCGACGTACCTGCGCATCCTGTCCTTCAGGTCCCGTGCGGAGCTCGAAGAGCTGGAGAAGCAGACCGAGGAGCGGCCCCAGGCCCGTGCCGCCCAGCGTGCGCTGGCCGAGGAGCTGACGACGCTGGTGCACGGCGCCGATCAGACGGCGGCCGTGATCGCCGCGTCCAAGGCCCTCTTCGGCCAGGGCGAGCTGGCGGAACTCGACGAGAGGACGCTGGCGGCGGCCCTGTCGGAGGTGCCGCATGTCCAGGTGGGCGAGCTCGGTCCCGTCGTCGATCTGTTCGCCGAGGTCGGTCTCGTGGCCAGCAAGTCGGCGGCGCGGCGCACCGTGAAGGAGGGCGGGGCCTACGTGAACAACGTCAAGGTCCCGGCGGAGGACTCCGTCCCGGTGCGGGAGGATCTGCTCCACGGCAGGTGGCTGGTGCTGCGGCGTGGGAAGAAGAACCTTGCCGCCGTTGAGGTCATCGGCGCGTAGCACGCCGTAGGGGCGCGGGGGTCTGCGGGCCGCGGCTTTCGTCGTGGCTGATCGCGCTCACGCGGCGGAGCCGCATATCGATACAGCCCCGCGCCCCTACAGGGCGCTGCTCTCATGCCCGCTGTTTGCGCTTGCCCAGCGTCGCCATGTACAGCATGTCGCCTACGCCCACGATGATGATCGCCGCGATCAGCTGGAACGCGTGGCGGGTCCAGTCGATGCCGGAGGTGGCTTCGACGCCCGCCCACCGCGCGATCGCGTTGCCGACGATGGCGCCCAGCATGCCGAAGATGGTCGTCAGCCAGAGCGGACTGTGCTGCTTGCCCGGGATGATCGCCTTCGCGATCAGGCCCAGCACGAATCCCACGATGATCGCCCACAACCAGCCCATGGCTGCCTCCTCGTACGGCTCTACGTGAGCATTACGGCCAGTGTCGGCCCATGTGCCCTACGACGCATGTCGAGTCGGCCGTACGTGCGAAGGCGCAGTGCGGCCGCCCTGTCAGGAGAGGCCCCGGTCTCGTAGGCGGCGGAGGTGCGGCGTAACGTAAGACATGTGGGAACGGGCCGGGCGAGTCCGATGCGGGCGGATGGTGGAATCTGATGCGGAAGCAGCATGCGGGCGGCGGCGCTCAGGTGTTCCGGATCACCGGAGCCCGTACGGGCCTTCAGGAAGACGTACGCGGTCGGCAGCGCCGGTATGTGATCTCCATGTCGGTGCGCACGCTGTCGGTGATCCTCGCGGCCACACTCTGGAACGTCGAACGGCACGTCGCGATCGTCGCGCTGGTGCTGGGAGTGCTGCTCCCCTATGTCGCGGTGGTGATCGCGAACGCCGGCCGGGAGAACGCGCCGGGGCTTCCGTCGACGTTCGTGGCCACTCCGGTTCGGCCGATGATCTCTCCGCCGCGGGCTCAGGAGCCCTTCGCGGAATCCTTCCCGGAGGACGCCGCGGACGGCCCGGCGCAGGGTGTGCGGAGCGAGCCTCACGAGCGGAAGTGACGCTCGGCGGAGGGGTCGCAACCGGACGTCACCTCCGGACGGACCTCAAGAAAAGCTCAGATCAATCATGTTGTTCCAGTGCCGGGCGACGGGTTACCCGTGACATACTTCCTACGCGCTCCGCATCCCCCGTCGGAGCGACAGACCGACGCCGGGCAGCTCCCCCCGTGGCTGCTCGGCGTCGCCTTGTTCAGCGCACTTTGTGAGACGGCACAGCGTGAGACGACACAGCGTGAGACGGACCAGTGAGTGAAGAGACCGCGCCGATCTGTTCGGCGAAGGGCTGCCGGGTCGACGCGGTGTGGGTGCTCGCGTGGAACAACCCGAAGCTGCACACGCCGGAGCGCAGGAAGACCTGGCTGGCGTGCGAGGAGCATCGGGAGCATCTGTCCCAGTTCCTCGGGGTGCGGGGGTTCTTGAAGGACGTGGTCCTTCTGAAGGAGTGGGAAGCCCCCGAAGGCGCCTAGGGCGCCCA
>JABFXD010000443.1 GCA_013361925.1 Streptomyces sp.
GACCAAACCCTAGCCGACGCGTTCTTGGGGTTCGCGGGGAGGGGTGCCTAGTGGGTGGGGTGGTTCGCTGGATTGGCGGCTGCGGGTTGATTTGGGCTGATCGCGCAGTTCCCCGCGCCCCTGCCGGTACTAGCGTTGCCGCATGTCCTACTTCGATGCCGCCTCCAGCGCTCCTCTTCATCCCGTTGCCCGTCAGGCGCTGTTGGCCTCTCTGGATGAAGGGTGGGCTGATCCCTCGCGGTTGTACCGGGAAGGTCGTAGGGCTCGGATGTTGCTGGATGCCGCGCGAGAGGCCGCTGCCGAAAGTGCCGGGTGCAGGCCGGACGAACTCAGGTTCACCCCGTCCGGCACTGCCGCCGTGCACGCCGGTATCGCAGGGGCGTTGGGTGGGCGGCGGCGCGTCGGGCGTCACCTGATCGTGTCAGCGGTTGAACACTCCTCCGTGCTCCATTCGGCCGAAGCGCAGGAAAAGGAGGGCGGTTCGGTCACTCGAGTGAGTGTCGAGCGGTCCGCAAGGGTGGACCCTTCGGCCTACGCCGCCGCGCTCCGGGAGGACACCGCGCTCGCCTGTCTTCAGTCGGCCAACCATGAGGTGGGGACCGAGCAGCCGGTGGCCGAGGTCGCCGAGGTGTGCCGGGCGGCCGGGGTGCCGTTGTTCGTCGACGCGGCCCAGTCGCTCGGGTGGGGGACGGTCGAGGGTGACTGGTCGCTCCTGGCCGCCAGTGCGCACAAATGGGGTGGACCCGCCGGAGTCGGGCTGCTGGTTGTGCGGAAAGGGGTGCGGTTCGCCGCTCAAGGGCCGGTGGACGAACGGGGATACGGCTTCGAGAACCTCCCCGCGATCGTCGCGGCGGCGGCCTCTCTGCGGGCCGTGCGGGCCGAGGCCGCTCAAGAGGCGGTACGGCTGCGGGAGCTGACGGAGCGGATCCGGGCGCGGGTGCCGGAGCTGGTCGCGGACGTGGAGGTGGTCGGCGATCCGGAGCGGCGGCTGCCGGGGATCGTCACCTTCTCCTGTCTCTATGTCGACGGGGAGACACTGCTGCACGAGCTGGACCGGGAGGGATTCTCCGTTTCCTCCGGTTCGTCCTGCACCAGCAGCACGCTGACGCCCAGCCATGTGCTGAAGGCGATGGGGGTGCTGAGTGAGGGGAATGTGCGGATCTCGCTGCCGGCCGGGACCGCGGCGGAGGACGTGGAGAGGTTTCTCGCCGTGCTGCCGGGCGTGGTGAACGGCGTACGGGAGAAGCTGGGCGCGCCGACGCCGTCAGCGGTGGTGCGCGAGGACGAGCTGGTCGTCGACGCTCTCGGCAAGCGGTGCCCGATCCCGGTCATCGAGCTGGCCAAGGTGATCGGCGAGGTGCCGGTGGGCGGGCTCGTGCGGGTGCTGTCGGACGACGAGGCCGCCCGCCTCGACATCCCGGCGTGGTGCGAGATGCGGGAGCAGGAGTACGTGGGTGAGGAACCGGCGGACAAGGGGACGGCCTATCTCGTCCGCCGGACCTCGTAGCGCCTAGGCCAGGTGCTTCTGGACCTCGGCCGCGGCCTCGTCGCCGTACGCCTTGGTGAAGCGCTCCATGAAGTGGCCGCGCCGCAGCTGGTACTCCTGCGTGCCCACGGTCTCGATGACGAGGGTGGCCAGCATGCAGCCCACCTGGGCCGCCCGCTCCAGCGAGACGCCCCAGGCCAGACCCGACAGGAACCCGGCGCGGAACGCGTCGCCCACACCGGTCGGGTCGGCCTTGCGCTCCTCCTCGGCGCAGCCGACGACGATCGGCTCCTCGCCGGACTTCTCGATCCGTACGCCCCGCGAGCCGAGCGTGGTGACGCGGTGGCCGACCTTCTCCAGGATCTCGGCGTCCGTCCAGCCGGTCTTGGACTCGATGAGCCCCTTCTCGTACTCGTTGGAGAAGAGGTACGTGGCGCCCTCCAGCAGGACGCGGATCTCGTCGCCGTTCATCCGGGCGATCTGCTGGGAGAAGTCCGCGGCGAAGGGGATGGAGCGGGAGCGGCACTCCTCCGTGTGGCGGAGCATCGCCTCGGGGTCGTCGGCGCCGATGAGGACCAGGTCGAGGCCGCCGACGCGGTCCGAGACGGTCTTGAGCTCGATGAGGCGGGCCTCGCTCATCGCACCGGTGTAGAAGGAGCCGATCTGGTTGTGGTCGGCGTCGGTGGTGCAGACGAAGCGGGCGGTGTGCAGGGTCTCGGAGATACGGACCGAGGCGGTGTCGACGCCGTGGCGGTCCAGCCACGCCCGGTACTCGTCGAAGTCGAAGCCTGCGGCGCCGACCAGGATCGGCTCGGTGCCCAGTTGACCCATGCCGAAGGCGATGTTCGCGCCTACGCCGCCCCGGCGTACGTCAAGGTTGTCGACCAGGAAGGAGAGCGAGACCGTGTGGAGCTGGTCCGCGACGAACTGGTCGGCGAAACGCCCGGGGAAGGTCATGAGGTGGTCGGTGGCGATGGAGCCGGTGACTGCGATGCGCACGGCGTGGACTCTCCTGTGGGGAGAAACTGGATTGACAGTTCACGCTACCTGGTCCGTGCGGGCCTCTGAAGCGGCTAAAACTACCCGATAGTAGATCTTTCTTCGCGGGCTCCGACGTGCCTACGGTGCCGTCATGACGAACCTCAAGGCCCCTGCCCCCGCTCCGGCCGACCTCGACGGCGACCTGGCGTCGCTGCGCGGGGACTGCGCCCGTATGGTCCCGCACTGGGCCGCTCCCGACCGGGTCGCCTCCCGCCCGGTCTCGCCCTCCCTCATCCACGGGGTGACGGTACCGACGAAGTCCGCCCGCCTGCTGGACGCGATGTCGGACTACGGCGACTGAAACAGGCGCTCTCAGGGGAACCGTGCGCTCCCCCGCTGCGTCCCATCGCTGTCCCCCGTAAAGGGGATGCGGGATACGACCCTCCGCCGGCTGTTTGTCAGGGCCGGGTCAGGGTCATAGGGACAGTTGCGCGGCCGAAGGAGCGATGCGGTGAACACCGAGCGACCCGACAACGACGACGACGCCGAGGTCGTCGACAGGGACACGGGCGCCGATGAGGCTGCCGAGGAGGCGACGGAGCCGGCCGGCGGTGGTGCTGCCGAGGACGCGACGGAGCCGACCGGCGATGGTGCTGCCGAGGAGGCCGGTGGTCCTCAGGAGGCCGGTGATCCTCAGGAGCCCGTCGTCGCGGCCACGGAGGAGCGGGGCGAGGACGAGCACTTCGCCCGGCGGCGCACCTCCGCGCTCATCGCCTCTGTCGCGGCCGCCGTGCTGCTGGCCGGCGGCGGTGGGACCTATCTGGCCATCTCCGCCGCCGGAAGCTCGGACGGCGGTGGTACGACGTCCGGGGCGTCCGGCGACGACACTCCCCCGCCGCTGCACCTGGACGGGTACACCGAGGGCGGCGGCACGGGCGGCATCGCGCCCGGGGAGCCCAACCCGTACGGCGTGACCTACCAGGCCGACGGCACGCTCCCGGACGGTCCTGGCTCCGCGCCCGTCTACCGGGCCACCGGCGAGGTCACCAAGGACGAGGTGGCTCGGCTGGCCGAGGCGCTCGGGGTGGCCGGGACGCCGGTCCTGGAAGGGAAGGCGTGGAAGGTCGGCGGGCAGGACGCCGCCGGGCCGAGTCTCCAGGTGAACCAGCTCGCGCCGGGGACCTGGACCTTCCACCGGTACGCGCCCGGCACCGACGACTGCAAGAGCGAGACGGTGTGTGCGAGCGACCCCGCCGCTCCGGCCGGCGACCCGGTGAGCGTGGCGGCCGCGAAGAAGGCGGCGGCGCCGGTCCTGAAGGCGGTCGGGCAGGACAGCGCGAAGGTCGACGCGAGCCAGGTCATGGGCGCGCAGCGGGTCGTGAACGCCGATCCGGTGGTCGGCGGGCTGCCGACGCACGGCTGGACGACCGGGGTCACCGTCAACGCGCAGGGTGAGGTGGTCGGCGGCAGCGGCCAGCTGAAGGCGCCGGTGAAGAGCGACACGTACCCCGTCGTCGGTGCGGAGAAGGCGCTGGAGCTGATGAACGCGCGGCCCGCGGCCGACCACCGGATGGGGATCGGCGGCTGCGCCAGTCCCGTACCGCTGAAGGACCGCCTTGAGGCGCCCTGCGGGTCGTCGACCGGCACGCCCGGTACGCCGAAGCAGGACACGATCACCGTCGAGAAGGCCGTGTTCGGTCTCGCCGCGCAGTATGTGGACGCGCGGCAGACGCTGGTGCCGTCGTGGCTGTTCGAGGTGAAGGCGTCGGGGGCGCAGGACTCCTTCACGGTGACCTATCCCGCGGTCGACCCGAAGTACATCGCCTCGGCCACGCCCTCCTCGGAGCCGACCGGTGAGCCGACCGCCCCGCCGAGCCCGCGGCCGACCGGGCCGGGTTCCGATGAGCCGACCGCGGCGCCGGCCACGCGGGACGTGCGGGTGGACGGCTACTCCGCCGACGGCAAGGAGCTGACGGTGAGCTTCACGGGCGGGGTGTGCGCCGACTACAAGGCGGCGGCGGTCGAGGGTTCGGACCAGGTGACCGTCACGGTGACCGAGACGCCGTGGCCCGACAAGGTCTGCGTCATGATCGCCAAGGTCTACCACCAGAGCGTGCGGCTCGACGAACCGCTGGGCGATCGCAAGGTCGTGGGCTCGGACGGCAAGGCGATCCCGCTGGAGAAGGCGGGGGCCCGGCTGCCGGAGACGTCCGG
The DNA here is from genome assembly GCA_013361925.1 of Streptomyces sp. Classification (GTDB taxonomy): domain Bacteria; phylum Actinomycetota; class Actinomycetes; order Streptomycetales; family Streptomycetaceae; genus Streptomyces. Next base: position 4,682 of record JABFXD010000443.1, read on the forward strand.
GGCGCGGTAGAGGCGACCCGGAGCACAGCTGAAGGCGGCGGCCCTGTCGGAGGGGGCCGCCGCCTTCGCGTGTGTTCGGTTCTTCAGCCGGAGCGATCGGGCCTAGCTGAAGGAGTCGCCGCAGGCGCAGGAGCCCGTCGCGTTGGGGTTGTCGATCGTGAAGCCCTGCTTCTCGATGGTGTCGACGAAGTCGATGGACGCGCCGCCCAGGTACGGGGCGCTCATGCGGTCGGTGACGACCTTGACGCCGTCGAAGTCCTTGACGACGTCGCCGTCGAGGGAACGCTCGTCGAAGAAGAGCTGGTAGCGCAGGCCGGAGCAGCCACCGGGCTGAACGGCGACACGCAGGGCCAGGTCGTCACGGCCTTCCTGGTCGAGCAGGGCCTTGACCTTCGCCGCGGCGGCGTCGGACAGGATGATGCCGTCGGTGACGGTGCTGGTCTCGTCCGATACGGACATCTACATCTCTCCCGGGTTGTACGGAGACTGCTTGCCGACTGGTGCAACCGGCAAGGCCGCGGATTCATTCCGGGCCGGGCGCCGAGTTTCCGGCGTCTTCTTCATGCTCGCACACCTGACAGGCAGCGGAAAATGCCGCATCTGGCAGGCAGCCGAAATTCCGCGGCGGGATTCATGTCACATCGACGCAATGACCATCGTCAAAGTGACGTGAACCGGGTTATCATAGATAACGTCAGTTCGACGAAAAGCACTTCCGCAGAACAGAAAGGGTGCGTGTCGTGACCACCGCCCAGACCCAGGAGCTCGACGTACAGCCGACGCCCCTTGCCCTGCTGCTCCTCGGCCGTGAAGCCGACCCGAAGAGCGAGCGGGGTGTGGAGTGCCCCGGCGATCTGCCCTCGCCGTCCGACCCGGACCTGGTGGAGCGTGCCCGCGCGGCCAAGGAGAAGCTCGGGGACAAGGTCTTCGTCCTCGGCCACCACTACCAGCGCGACGAGGTCATCCAGTTCGCCGATGTCACGGGCGACTCCTTCAAGCTGGCCCGGGACGCCGCCGCGCGCCCGGAGGCCGAGTACATCGTGTTCTGCGGTGTGCACTTCATGGCGGAGTCCGC
>JABFXD010000931.1 GCA_013361925.1 Streptomyces sp.
GCCAGCGCCAGCGTCGCCACCGCGTCGCGCTCGGTGTGGAAGTCCGCCATCTCGCGCAGCGAGAACCGGGTCCAGATGTCACCGTTGGTCGCGTACCAGGGCCTGTCGGGGTGCGGAAGGTGCGCCGCCGCGTACTTGAGGCCGCCACCGCGGCCCAGCGGCTCCGTCTCGACGACCGTCGTCACGTTCACCGGCAGATCGGCCGAGTCGAGCCACTGCTGCAGGACATCGGCGAGATGGCCACAGCTGACCACCACGTCGGTCACGCCCTCCTCGGCGAGCCAGACAAGCTGATGGCCGATGATCGGCGTCCCCGTGCCGGGGATCTCGACCATCGGCTTGGGCCGGTCGTCGGTGTAGGGGCGCAGCCGTGAACCCTGGCCGCCGGCCAGGACGACGGCTTGAACGGGGCGGGACGCGGCGTTCGGATCGGTCATGCCCGAACTGTACGGCGCGTCCCGCTCGCGGCTTGTGCCGGTGACCGTTCAGCTGTTGCGGAGGTAGCCGCCTCAGGTGTGCGAGGCCGCCACACCCGTGGCGAAGGAGGTGTCGCAGACGGGCCGGGCGTACGACTGCGCACGCGTCGGGCCGTACACCCGCACCGCCGCACGGCCCAGCGCGCGGGCGATGGAGGCGCAGTGCCTGGCGAGCGAGGGACGGTCGTTGACCGCCTCCTGGAGGTGGGTGAGCGCGACACCAGGGTTCTCCTCCTGGAGCTCCGCGAGGAGCTTGTCACGCAGCACGTCCTGCGGGGCACGGGCCTTCGCACGCGCCGCCGAGATGTCGGAGGCGGTGAGCACCGAGTCCGAGGGGCTCCCCGTCCAGTTGACCCGGGTGACCGCGAGGGTTCCGGAGAGCACCAGGAAGACGGGCAGGACAAGGGCGAGCGTGCGGCCGATACGGCGGGCGGGGCCCCGGCCGCGTCGCGTCTGTTGGTTAGTGGAGTGCTTCACGCGTGTGAGGGTAGCGCGGGGTGATGATTTGGCGACATTTAGTCACCGGTTCGGGGGATGAACTGGTGCCCCGAATTGGGTAAGGGGTTGACGCACACGGCTCGAAATGCCCGTTCTGCCGGGGTATTTGGCGGCCGTCTCCCGCGCACGAGAAGGGCCCCGCAGACGTCTGCGGGGCCCTTCTCGTCAACCTGGGTGATTTACCCGGGATTCTGCTCAGTCCGACAGACGCGCGCCCGTCGAGGTCGAGAACACGTGGGTCTCGCCCGCGCGCGGCACGACGTGCAGCGTGCTGCCCTTCTCCGGGACGGCACGGCCGCTGACGCGGACGACGAGGTCCTTGGAGTCGTCGCCGACCTTCGCGGTGCCGTAGACGTACGCGTCGGCGCCGAGCTCCTCGACCACGTTGACCGTGACCGCGAGACCCTGCTCCGACTCCGCGCCGGCCACGTCGAAGTGCTCCGGACGGACACCGACGGTGACGGTCTTGTCCGTGGCCGCGGAGAGCGCGTCACGGTCCACCGGCACGACCGACTTGCCGAACTTCACACCGCCGTCGGCGATCGGGACCTCGACCAGGTTCATGGCCGGGGAGCCGATGAAGCCGGCGACGAAGAGGTTCGCCGGGCGGTCGTACATGTTGCGCGGGGTGTCGACCTGCTGGAGCAGACCGTCCTTGAGGACCGCCACGCGGTCGCCCATCGTCATGGCCTCGACCTGGTCGTGGGTGACGTAGACGGTGGTGATGCCGAGGCGGCGCTGGAGCGACGCGATCTGCGTACGGGTCGAGACACGGAGCTTGGCGTCGAGGTTCGACAGCGGCTCGTCCATGAGGAAGACCTGCGGCTCACGCACGATGGCGCGACCCATGGCGACACGCTGACGCTGACCACCGGAGAGCGCCTTCGGCTTGCGGCCCAGGTACTCGGTGAGGTCGAGGATCTTCGCCGCGTCCTCGACCTTCTGCTTGATCTCCGCCTTCGGCACGCCGGCGATCTTGAGCGCGAAGCCCATGTTGTCGGCGACCGTCATGTGCGGGTACAGCGCGTAGTTCTGGAACACCATGGCGATGTCCCGGTCCTTGGGCGGCAGGTGCGTGACGTCACGGTCACCGATGCGGATCGCACCGCCGTTGACGTCCTCGAGCCCCGCCAGCATGCGGAGCGAGGTGGACTTGCCGCAGCCGGACGGGCCGACCAGGACGAGGAACTCCCCGTCCTCGATCTGGATGTCGAGCGCGTCTACGGCGGGCTTGTCGGAACCCGGGTAAATCCGGGTCGCCTTGTCGAACGAGACAGTGGCCATGGTGATGGGCCCCCTTCTACCGGCAGGAACGTGCCGGACGATCCGTTGTAGGAAGGTGGTGGTGTAGTCCACGCGAGTGAACTTGGAGGGACGCTACCTGGCGTTTGCCGGATCTGTCAGTAGTCCGGGGCATGTGAACTTCGTCGAAATTTTCGAGAGGGCTCCGCCGGGACCTGGGTACACTGCACGGGCGCGTACGCGACAGACGTACGTCTGCCTCCTTAGCTCAGATGGCCAGAGCAACGCACTTGTAATGCGTAGGTCGTCGGTTCGAATCCGACAGGGGGCTCCAGCAGTCGTTGTTACCCCTGAGTGACCTGCCGGGTGCCAGGGTGGGGGCATGCGGGTACTGATCGTGGAGGACCACAAGGATCTCGCGGAGAGTGTCGCGAGGGGGCTGCGGCGGCATGCGATGGAGGTCGAGCTCGCGCATGACGGTGAGCAGGGGCTGAGCCGGGCCTCCAGCGGGGTCTACGACGTCGTCGTACTCGACCGTGACCTGCCGCTCGTGCACGGTGACGAGATCTGCCGGGCGCTGGTGCGGCAGGGCTGTCCGTCGCGGGTGCTGATGCTCACCGCCGCCGGGACGCTCGCCGACCGGGTCGACGGCCTCGATCTCGGCGCCGACGACTACCTCGCCAAGCCCTTCTCCTTCGCCGAGCTCATCGCCCGCGTCCAGGCCCTGGACAGACGCGACCAGCCCGCCGTACCCCCCGTCCTCGTCCGCGGGGACATCGAGCTCGACCCGGCCCGCCGCACCGTGCTGCGCGGCGGGCGCAGGCTGGAGCTGTCGCCGAAGGAGATGGCCGTCCTGGAGGTGCTGCTCGCCGCCGGCGGTGCCGTCGTCTCCGCCGAGGAACTGCTGGAGCGGGCCTGGGACCGGGACGCCGACCCGTTCAGCAACGCGGTCAAGGTCACCGTGAGCCGGCTGCGCCGCAAGCTCGGCGACCCGCCGGTCATCGAGACGCTCCCGCACGTCGGCTACCGGATCTGAGGACCCCGGCGGGCGTTGTTGCGACGCGGGAGGCCGTACGCCAGCCTGTGAGGGAGGTAACCCGGGTGTGACCGGGGGTGCGGCAGCCTGAGGTCCGTGGCGCGTGTCTCGTAGGGGGAATGATGAGGGTACTGGTGGTCGAGGACCACACGGAGCTCGCGGACTCGATCACCAGAGTCTTCCGCCGCCAGGGCCTCGCCGTCGACACGGCCTACGACGGCGCGACCGCCCTCGACCTCGTCGAGGAGGTCGACTACGACGTCGTCGTCCTCGACCGTGACCTTCCCGACGTGCACGGCGACGAGGTCTGCGGTGAACTCGCCGCCAAGGGCGTGCGCACCAAGGTGCTCATGCTCACGGCCGCCGCCTCCATCGCCGACCGCGTCGAGGGACTCGGCCTGGGCGCCGACGACTACCTCGCCAAGCCCTTCGCCTGGCCCGAACTCCTGGCCCGCACCCGCGCGCTGGGCCGCCGCGCCCACCCGGAGCGGCAGCCGGAGCTCGTCCGCGGCGCCCTGCGCCTGGACCCCGCGCGCCGCACCGTCAGCCACTCGGGCACCCAACTGCCCCTCACCACCAAGGAGTTCGGCGTGCTCGCCTATCTGCTCGGCGCCGAGGGACGGACCGTCCCGGCCGACGAGCTGCTCGCCAAGGTGTGGGACGAGGTCGCCGACCCCGGCACCACCACCGTCAAGGCGACCGTCAACCGGCTCCGGTCCAAGCTCCTCGACGCCTCCGTGATCGAGACCGTGCCCGGCCGGGGCTACCGGGTCTGACATGGCGCCGCCCCTCCTCGCCCGGCTCGCCCGAGCCCGCGACCGCGCCCTGCGCACCGCCCCCGCGTCCTGGCTGCGCGCCCTGGCCCGGCGCCTGACCCCGCGCCGGGTGCGGGTCCGCTTCGCGGTCCTCTTCGGCCTGCTGTTCATCGCCTCCGGCGCCGTCCTGCTCGGCATGACCTATCTGCTGGTCAACCGGCCCACCCACAGCAGCGTCGTCAAGTACGAGATCAACGGGGGCGAGGGCCGGCAGCCCACGATCCACATCCAGCCCGGCGGCCAGAGCGGCGGCGACGCCCCGCCACCCGAGTTCGCGCTCGACGCCCAGCTGCGCGAACAGGCCGCCCGGATGCACGAGGCCCAGATGCACGACCTGCTCGTGCAGTCCTGTATCGCCCTCGCCATCATGGCCTGTCTCTCCGTCGCGCTCAGCTGGCTGCTGGCCCGCCGGGTGCTGCGCCCCATGCGCACCGTCACCGCCGGCATCCGCAGCATCTCCGCCCGCAACGTCCATGAGCGCCTCGCCGTCGAGGGACCCGGCGACGAGATCAGCGACCTCGCCGACAGCGTCGACGGCCTCCTCGACCGGCTGGAGGCCGCCCTGGAGTCCCACAAACGCTTCGTCGCCAACGCCGCCCACGAACTGCGCACCCCGCTCACCGTGGAACGCGCCCTCCTGGAGGAGTGCCTGCTCGACCCCGACGCCACCGCCGAGTCGTTCCGCGAGAACTTCGAGCGCCTGCTGCGGATCAGCACCCACCAGGGAGCCCTGCTGGAGTCCCTGCTCACCCTGGCCGTCAGCGAGCGGGGCATGGACCGCACCGAGCCCGTCGACCTGGCCGAGGTCGTCGAGACCGTCCTGCTCACCCAACTGCCCCGCACCGAACGGCAGGGCGTACGCATCGCCGACCGCACCGAACCGGCCCAGGTCGCCGGTGACACCGCGCTGCTGGAGCGGCTGGTCGCCAACCTCGTCCACAACGCCGCCTACTACAACGTGCCCGACGGGACCGTGGACGTCACCGTGCGCCGCCACGACCGGCACGCCGTCCTCACCGTCACCAACACCGGCCCCGCCGTCCCCGAGGAACGCGTCGGCCAGCTCTTCGAGCCGTTCCAGCGTATGAGCCGCACCGCGGGCGACGGCCACCACGGCCTCGGCCTCTCGATCGTCCGGGCCATCGCCGCGGCCCACGACGCCGCCCTCACCGCCCGCCCCGGGCCGGCCGGCGGACTCGTCGTCGAACTCTCCTTCCCGCTCCTTGTCAAGGACGGGGAGCGATATGCGGTCTGGCCGCAGACCCGCGCGGCAACCGCGTCCAAGTGACCAGAACGGCCGGTTGGACGACGCCGTCCGCTAGGTATCGTTCTGATTGACCGGCCCCGGTCGAGAACGGATTCAGGTGACGTTTCACCGGGCCTTTCGGTCCACGGGGTGAGATTCCCAGGAGCTTCCCGAGTGGAAGCTCTTTTCCTTTGGCAAGGGAATTAGGGGTGAGGGGCGGAAAATGAGCGAGCGAACCGGCGGCGGCATTTCCCTGTCCGACAGCCAGGAGGGCATCTGGCGGGCACAGCGCCTGGCGGGCCCCCGCGCGCTCTACAGCGTCGGGCAGGCCGTCGAGATCACGGGCGCGCTCGACGTGCCCGCCTTCGAGACCGCGCTGCGTCACACGGTCGAGGAGACCGAGATCCTGGGCGCGCGCTTCGTCGAGGACGCGGA
>JABFXD010000951.1 GCA_013361925.1 Streptomyces sp.
CGCGGCCCTCGCCGCGCAGGGCACTTCGCGGGTGCACGGCATCGACCTGATCAACCGCGGCTACGAGAACTTCATGGAGAAGCTCGTGGAGCTTGGGGCGAAGGTCGAGCTTCCGGGCAAGGCGCTCGGGTAACCAGCCCACGTACGCCAATGGGGCGGCCGACCCTCACCGGGTGGCCGCCCCATTGGCGTTACTCGCGCCTCGTACGTCGTCCCGGACGTACCGTCAGGCTTACTTGCCCTTGGCGGCTTCCTTGAGCTTGCTGCCAGCGGAGACCTTCACGCTGTAGCCGGCCGGGATCTGGATCGGGTCGCCGGTCTGCGGGTTGCGCGCGGTGCGAGCGGCACGGTGGGTGCGCTCGAAGGTCAGGAAGCCGGGGATGGTGACCTTCTCGTCGCCCTTGGCGACGATCTCGCCGACGGTCTCGGCGAACGCGGCCAGCACGGCGTCGGCGTCCTTGCGGGTCACCTCGGCGCGGTCGGCCAGCGCGGCCACCAGCTCACTGCGGTTCATGTTCTTACTCCCGTGTTCTTCTTGCCGTTGAGGCGTGCCACGCGGCGGAGCCGCATGTTGGGCGCTGTCGTTTGCCGATGCGCTCGCGCCCAGGGACGCATCCTGCCCCTACCTGCGGCGGGAAAGCCAATCCGGCACCCGTAGGAGTCGTGAGAACACCCTAGGGAGTCACACGAAAGGCCTGCGCGTGCCCGCCAACCTAACGGGCGGCCCTCGGCCTGCGGTTCCGCGACGCGCCGATGCAGGGGCCGTGGTGGTGATGCTCACAAGCCCGCATGACCACCCACAGCCCTTGCACAGTACGACACGGCTACGACAACGGGACGAGGCGCCCGGTGCTACGCCGTGGCGCCCGCGGCCTTCGCCGCCTCGCGCACCGCACCGGCGACCGCGCCCGCGACCTTGTCGTTGAAGACAGAAGGAATGATGTAGTTCGGGTTCAGCTCGTCCGCGGTGACCACGTCCGACAGGGCGGTCGCGGCGGCCAGCATCATCTCGGTGTTGACCGTGCGGGACTGGGCGTCGAGGAGACCGCGGAAGACACCCGGGAAGACCAGCACGTTGTTGATCTGGTTCGGGAAGTCGGAGCGGCCGGTGGCCACAACCGCCGCCGTCTGGCGGGCGATCGCCGGGTCCACCTCGGGGTCCGGGTTCGCGAGCGCGAACACGATCGCACCCTCGGCCATCGCGGCCACGTCGGCGCCGTCGAGCACGTTCGGCGCGGAGACGCCGATGAAGACGTCGGCGCCGCGCACCGCTTCCTTCAGCGTGCCGGTCAGGCCCTCGGGGTTGGTGTTGTCGGCGATCCAGCGCAGCGGCGAGTCCGCGGCGGCGTCGACGAGGTCCTCGCGGCCGGCGTGCACCACGCCGTGGATGTCGGCGACGACGGCGTTCTTGACGCCCGCGGCGAGCAGCAGCTTGAGGATGGCCGTACCGGCCGCGCCGGCGCCGGACATGACGACCCGGATGTTCTCAATTGCCTTGCCGGTGACGCGAAGTGCGTTCTTCAGGGCGGCGAGGACGACGATCGCGGTGCCGTGCTGGTCGTCGTGGAAGACGGGGATGTCGAGGGCCTCGCGCAGCCGGGCCTCGATCTCGAAGCAGCGGGGTGCGGAGATGTCCTCCAGGTTGATGCCGGCGAACCCGGGGGCGATCGCCTTGACGATCTCGACGATCGCGTCGGTGTCCTGGGTGTCCAGGCAGATCGGCCAGGCGTCGATGCCGGCGAACCGCTTGAAGAGGGCCGCCTTGCCCTCCATGACCGGGAGCGCGGCCTTCGGGCCGATGTTGCCGAGTCCCAGCACGGCCGAGCCGTCCGTCACGACCGCAACGGAGTTGCGCTTGATGGTGAGGCGGCGGGCGTCCTCGGGGTTCTCGGCGATCGCCATGCAGACCCGGGCCACGCCGGGGGTGTAGATCATCGAGAGGTCGTCGCGGTTGCGGATGGGGTGCTTGGACGCCATCTCGATCTTGCCGCCGAGGTGCATCAGGAACGTACGGTCGGAGACCTTGCCGAGCGTGACGCCCTCGATGCCGCGCAGCTGCTCGACGATCTCGTCGGCGTGTGCCGTGGAGGTGGCCGCGATGGTGACGTCGATCCGGAGCTTCTCGTGGCCGGAGGCGGTCACGTCGAGGCCGGTCACCGAGCCTCCGTGGGACTCGACGGCTCCGGTGAGCTGGGAGACCGCGGTTCCGCTCGCGGGCACCTCCAGCCGGACCGTCATCGAGTAGGAGACGCTGGGCGCCGTTGCCATGGCCGACTTCCTCTGCTTTCACCTGTGACGCTGTGTCGCTGTCTTGCCGTTTGCCGTCCGATCGTCGCACCTACTGATGAGTAGGCGTTAGCCGCGCTGGATTGCGAACGTTTTGTTCACAGCGAAAGAGGCCCACGTCCTGGGACGTGGGCCTCTCGCGAGTCAGTGACACCGACCCGCCATGCTCGCCTCGCGGCAAGTGGTCCCTCTAAGGGACGAAGGTTGGGCCCGGGGGCTTGGATCGAGCCGGTGTCACACCCAGGCTAACAAACGGATCCCGTAAGGCCATTCCCATCCCGAGAGTTCAATCTCTCAGCAGATCGGGCACCCCGTTCGGGTTTGGCTGGTCCCGCTCCCCCGACACGATCGTCAGCTGCTGGGTGGCCCGGGTCAGGGCGACGTACAGCACCCGCAGGCCCGCCGGGGACTCGTCCGCGATCTCGGCCGGGGAGACGACGATCGTGGCGTCGTACTCCAGGCCCTTGGCCTCCAGGCTGCCGAGCGCCACCACCCGGTCGCCGAGGCCGGTGAGCCAGCGGGCGGCCTCCTCGCGGCGCTGCATGGCGACGACGACGCCGACCGTGCCGTCGACGAGGTCGAGGAGGCGGGCGGCCTCCGCGCGGACCGTCTCGCCCAGAGTCTGCTGCACGACCGTGAAGCGGGGCTGAACGCCGGTGGAGCGGACGGCCCGCGGGGACGTGGAGCCGGGCATGGCGAGGGCCAGCACCTTGGCGGCGAGGTCGGCGATCTCCGAGGGGTTGCGGTAGTTCACGGTGAGCTCGAAGCGGCGGCGCGGACGGGTGCCGAGGGCCTCGTCGCGGGCCTCGGCCGCCTCCTCGGGGTCGGACCAGGAGGACTGGGCCGGGTCGCCGACGACCGTCCAGGTGGCGTGCCGGCCGCGGCGGCCGACCATGCGCCACTGCATCGGGGTGAGGTCCTGGGCCTCGTCGACGATGACATGGGCGTACTCGGTGCGCTCCTGGGCGAGCCGCTCGGCGCGCTCGCGCTGGGTCTCCTCGCGGACCGGCATCAGCTCCTCCAGGCCGCTGAGCTGGTCGAGCGGGTCCAGCTCGCGCTTCTTCCGGGGGCGGGCCGGGGTGCCGAGGATGGCCTGGAGCTCGTCGAGCATGGCGATGTCGTGCACGGAGTGGCCGTCCCGTCTCAGGGAGCGGGCGACCCTGCGGACCTCGCCGGGGTTGAGGACTCGGCGGGCCCAGCGGCCGAGGCGGCGCTCGTCGGCCATGGCGTCCAGGACGCCCTTCGGGGTGAGCTCGGGCCACCAGGCGCCCAGGAAGTCGATGAAGCTGTCCTCGGAGCTGACGTCCTCGTCGAAGGAGGAGCGCAGCTCGGCGGCGAGCTCGGGGTCGGTGTGCCGGCCGGCCGCACCGGACTGCGCCCACAGCGCGTCCAGGAGGAGCTTGCGGGCGCGCGGGCGCAGCAGGTTCACGGGCGCGGTGCCGCCGAGGGCGTTGTGGCGGATGCGGTCCAGGTCCGCGGACTCCAGCTCCAGGCGGCGGCCGAAGGCGACGACGCGCAGACGGGTGGGGGTGCCCGTGGGGCGGGCGGTGTCCGTGTCGTCCTCGCCGAGGGCGAGCTGACCGCCGGCCGGCCTGGTCTCCAGCGCGCCTCGTGCGGCCTTCCGCAGGACCTTGAGCATGCGGTACGAGCCCTTGGCGCGGGCGGTGGCCGGGCTGTCGTAGAGCGTGGCCTCGGCGCCGTCGACGAGGGAGCCGATGGCGCGGATGGCGACCTGGCCCTCCTCGCCCAGCGACGGGAGGACGCCCTCGGTGTAGGCGACCAGCAGGGGCGTCGGCGAGACGATCAGGATGCCGCCCGAGTAGCGGCGCCGGTCCTGGTAGAGGAGGTAGGCGGCGCGGTGCAGGGCGACGGCGGTCTTGCCGGTGCCCGGGCCGCCCTCGACGTAGGTCACGGAGGCGGCGGGGGCGCGGATGACCAGGTCCTGCTCGGCCTGGATGGAGGCGACGATGTCCCGCATGGTGTGGCTGCGGGCCTGGCCGAGGGCGGCCATCAGGGCGCCGTCGCCGATGACGGGCAGCTCATGGCCGTCGAGGAAGGCCTTCAGCTCGGGGCGCATCAGGTCGTCCTCGACACCGAGGACGCGGCGCCCCTTGGAGCGGATGACCCGGCGGCGCACGACCCGGCCCGGGTCGACCGGGGTCGACCGGTAGAAGGGCGCCGCGGCCGGGGCCCGCCAGTCGATGACGAGCGGCGCGTAGTCGGAGTCGAGGACCCCGATACGCCCGATGTGGAGCGTCTCGGCGATATCGGCGGTGTCGTCCGCCCGCACGGCGCCTTCGGCGGGCTCCACGGCGGTGTAGGCGCCGTCGGGGCCCTTCTTGCCGTCCCTGCCGAGGAGCAGGTCGATACGTCCGAAGAGGAAGTCCTCGAACTCGTTGTTGAGGCGGTTGAGGTGGACGCCGGCCCGGAAGACCTGGGCGTCCCGCTCGGCGAGCGCGCCGGGCGTACCGACCTGGCCGCGCTTGGCCGCGTCGTCCATGAGGAACTCCGCCTCGTGGATCTTCTCCTCGAGACGTCGGTAGACCCGGTCGAGATGGTCCTGTTCGACGCTGATCTCCCGGTCACGAACGGAATCGTGATCCGGACCGACCGCGGTTTCCTGCTGAGCCTGAGCGGCCACCGGGCCCCCTTCTGACGTGCTGGGCAGCCGTCAACATTAAGTGAAGGGGGCCGGTGGAAGCTACGCGTCGGCTGTCACGCCTTCTACGCGTCGACCTCTACGAGCTTCTTGCCGTCGAAGGTCATGACCTCGAAGTGGTCGATCTGGTTCGGGTCGAAGGCCGCGCCGCCGTGGACGTAGAGGGGCTGCTTGGCCTCTTCGGTCTTGGCGTTCGCGATGCCGTAGCCCCAGTTCGGGACGGACCAGGAGGTGACCGTCTCGCGCTCGCCGTTCTTGCCGACGGCGATCAGGGAGCACTTCTGGGGGCCCGTCACGTTCTTCAGCTGAAGGACCGCGTGGGTGCCCCAGGCCTTCTTCTCCACCGCGACGGTCGCGGTGACGTCGGTGCTGGGATCGGTCGCGGTGACCTTGTCCTTGATGACGTCGAAGGCTTCCTTGGCGGGGCTGCTGGCGGTGGTGTGCGCGGAAACGCTCCCACCCGAGTCGTCGCTCGTGGCTCCCACCGCGACCAGCGGGCCGCCGATGATCAGCGCGGCCGCGGCGGCGACCATGTAGAAACTCCGCCGGCGCTTCTGGGCGCGGCGGTCGGCGACCTCGTCGACCAGCTTGTTCACCAGCCGTGGGCTGGGCCCGGCGGACAACGACTCGCCGATCGCGGGTGTCCCGGTCCCGGGCAGGTCCGCGAGCGCGGCCAGCATCGGTTCCATCCCGGCGAGTTCGTCGAGTTGCTGGGCGCACCATTCGCACCCGGCGAGATGCACCTCGAAAGCGGTTGCCTCGGCGTCGTCGAGGATCCCGAGGGCGTAGGCGCCG
>JABFXD010000867.1 GCA_013361925.1 Streptomyces sp.
GAGCGCCTTGACCAGCGGGCCGCCGACGATGAGCGACTCCTTGTTGGCGAGCGCGAGGGTGCGGCCCGCCTCCAGGGCGGCGAGGGTCGGGGCGAGGCCGATCGAGCCGGTGATGCCGTTGAGGACGGTGTGGCAGTCCGAGGCGGCGACCTGGGCGGCCGCGTCGGGGCCGGCGAGGATCTCCGGGAGCGGTTCGCCGGTGCCGTACCGGGCCTGGAGGGCCTCCCGCAGCGCCGGTACGACGTCCTCGCGGGCGACCGCGACGGTCCGCACTCCGAGCCGGTGGGCCTGCTCGGCGAGCAGGGAGACCCGGCCGCCGTTGGCGGACAGCGCGGTGACCCGGAAGCGGTCCGGGTTGCGCAGCACGAGATCGATGGCCTGCGTGCCGATCGAGCCGGTGGACCCGAGGATCACCACGTCCTTGGGGCCGTCGCCCGCCATGGGGTCGTAGACGAGGTGGGGATCGGCGAGGGCGCGGGCCGCAGACGCGGCTTCGGGCCCGTGCCCTCGGAGGGCTGGACTGTCACTCATCCCCCCATTGTTGCCGTAAGGACGGTGTGTGAGGACAGCGCGTCCCCCGAAGGAGGTCCCCCCGGGAGGCGCGCTGTCATGGGCCGGTCAGTTGATCGGGCGGTGGACGTTCTCCTTCTCGCTCGGGCCCGGTGTCGCGTCGGCGATCCAGGGGCCCTCGCCCGAGGCGTCGACGATGCCGTCCTCCAGCCATACGTAGGTGCCGGACATGACGCCCTTGACGACCTTGCGGTCCAGGTCGTCGGTGTTGGTCCACAGGCGGCCGAAGAGTTCCTCGATCCGGATGCGGGACTGGTGGCAGAAGGTGTCCGCGAGTTGGTAGGCCTCGCGGCCGTGGTCCTCGGTGGTGCGCAGCAGTTCGGCCCGGACGCAGACGGCGCTCATCGCGAACAGTTCCGCGCCGATGTCGACGATCCGGCCGAGGAAGCCCTGCTTGGTCTCCATGCGGCCCTGCCAGCGGGACATGGCGTAGAAGGTGGAGCGGGCGAGTTTGCGGGCCGTGCGTTCGACGTAGCGGAGGTGGTGGGAGAGGTCGACCTCGTGTTTGAACTCGCCGTAGGAGTAGGGCAGTTGCCCCTGGCCCGCGACCAGTTTCGGGAGCCACTTGGCGTAAAACACGCCTGCGGTGGCGCCGGCCTTCGCCTTGTCGGTCAGGGACTTCTCCGGGTCGATCAGGTCGCCGGCGACCGAGAGATGGGCGTCCACCGCCTCGCGGGCGATCAGCAGGTGCATGATCTCGGTCGAGCCCTCGAAGATGCGGTTGATGCGGAGGTCGCGCAGGACCTGTTCCGCCGGGACCGCTCGTTCGCCGCGGGCGGCCAGGGAGGCGGCCGTCTCGAAGCCCCGGCCGCCGCGGATCTGGACGAGTTCGTCGGCCATGAGCCACGCCTGCTCCGAGGCGAACAGCTTGGCCAGGGCGCCCTCGATGCGGATGTCGTTGCGGTCCTCGTCGGCCATCTGGCTGGCGAGGTCGGTGACCGCCTCCAGCGCGAAGGTGGTGGCCGCGATGAAGCTGATCTTCGAGCCGACGGCCTCGTGGTGGGCGAGGGGCTTGCCCCACTGCTCGCGGGCCGCCGACCACTCGCGGGCGATCTTCAGGCACCACTTGCCGGCCGCCACACAGGAGGCGGGCAGGGAGAGCCGGCCGGTGTTGAGGGTGGTGAGCGCGATCTTCAGCCCCGCGCCCTCGGGGCCGATGCGGTTGGCCGCCGGGACGCGGACCTGGTGGAAGCGGGTGACGCCGTTCTCGATGCCGCGCAGGCCCATGAAGGCGTTGCGGTTCTCGACCGTGATGCCGGGCGAGTTGGTCTCGACGACGAACGCGGTGATGCCGCCCCTGTGGTCCTCGGACTTCGGTACCCGGGCCATGACGACGAGGAGGTCGGCCACCACACCGTTGGTGGTCCACAGCTTCACGCCGTCGAGGACGTAGTCGTCCCCGTCCGGCACCGCGGACGTGGCCAGCCGGGCCGGGTCGGAGCCGACGTCCGGCTCGGTCAGCAGGAACGCGCTGATGTCGGTGCGGGCGCACCGGGGCAGGAACGTCTCCTTCTGCTCGGCCGTGCCGAACAGCTTCAGCGGCTGCGGTACGCCGATCGACTGATGGGCGGAGAGGAGCACGCCGATCGCCGGGGAGGCGGAGCCGGCCAGCGCCAGCGCCTTGTTGTAGTACACCTGGGTGAGGCCGAGCCCGCCGTACTTGGTGTCGATCTTCATGCCGAGCGCGCCGAGTTCCTTGAGGCCGTTGATGACCTCGTCGGGGATGCGGGCCTCGCGCTCGATGAGGGCGCCGTCCACCTTGGTCTCGCAGAAGTCGCGGAGTTTGGCGAGGAACTCCTCGCCGCGCTGGGCGGCCTCCGTGGAGGGCATGGGGTGCGGATGGACCAGGTCGAGCCGGAAGCGGCCGAGGAACAGTTCCTTGGCGAAGCTGGGCTTGCGCCACTCCTGTTCCCGGGCTGCCTCCGCGACCTCGCGGGCCTCGCGTTCGGAGACGGTGGGCTTGCTGGATGGGGCGGACATGAGGGTCACCTCGCCGCGAATCGGGATCTTGGACCGTTATCGTTACCGACCGGTGCTACTCGATCGTATGTACCCGATCCCGGGCGGCCCCACCACCCCTGGGACGCGCCGTTCAGCCGATGTTGACGGAGTAGGACTTTGTGTCCAGACGCCCGGTGCCCTTGAAGACCTCGGTGCCGGACTCGATGCCGGAGACGTACTTGTCGTTGCTGAGCAGCTTGCGCCGAACGAGGGCCTGGGTGAAGTCGTCCAGGTTCAGGGATGCCTTGGTGGTGTTGGTCTGCCGGACGAAGGAGTACACCTTCCAGCCGATGTCGCCCTGGTAGATGTCCCACATCGCGCCGCCGAGGCTGACGCTGCCGTACTTGGTGCCGAGCGGTCCGGCGCCGCCCTGGCGGTTGAGCCAGATCATGATCTCGTCGGTGGGCTGGTCCTGCCAGTCGGCGGTGCTCTTGGCGTGCAGCCACAGGTCGTACGCGACGTTCATGGTGCCGGGGGCGGCGCTGACCGTGAACTCCCAGCTGGTCCTCACCGGCTTGCGATCGCCGACCCGGATGGGCAGCTGGGTGGCGGCCTTGTCGGTCTTCCAGCCCCAGTGCCAGCCGAGCACGGTGGAGGCGTACGACTTCACGTCGTAGTCCCGGCCGGTGGCACTGTTGGCGAGGTTGTAGTCGGTGCCCCATGAAATGGTCGACCCCGACTGGGAGTTGGACCACACGCACTGGGTGCCGGTGTACTTCCCCTCGTTCCAGAGGTTGTTGTTCACGTAGTACTTGCCGAGCGTGATCGTGTCGAACGCCGTGCACTTCTTGCTCGACTCGTCGGCCTGCGCGACGGTGACGCCGACGGCGGCGGCGAGCGCGACCGTGCCGGAGAGCAGGGTCTTCGCCTTCTTGGAGAAGCGGGGGCGGCGGTGCTGCATGGGGGTCCTTCCGGGGGGTCCTGTTACGCCTCTTCAGTGGCCGCCGCCGTTCGAAAGGTTGCCGTCGCTCCGGTCCGTCATGATGGGAGCCGGACGGCCTTGTGGCACCCCGTCCCCAACTCCTTATCGAAGCGCTTCGACAGCCTATGGACACCCACCCCGGGTGAAGCTACTGTCGAACCACCCTCACCCGCCCTTATTCGCACTGCGCACTGTCGAAGCGCTTCACAAAGCTTGGAGAGCTGGATGGTCACCCTCGCCGAGGTCGCCCAGCACGCCGGAGTGTCGGCGAGCACGGTGAGCTATGTCCTCAGTGGCAAGCGGTCCATCTCCACGACCACCCGGCAGCGGGTCGAGCAGAGCATCCGCGAACTCGGCTACCACCCGAACGCGGGCGCCCGCGCCCTGGCCAGCAGCAGGTCCAACATCATCGCGCTGATGGTGCCGCTGCGCACGGACATGTACGTGCCGGTGATGATGGAGATCGCCATCGCCGTCGCCACCACCGCCCGGACGCACGGGTACGACGTCCTGCTGCTGACCGGCGAGGAGGGTCCGGACGCGGTGCGCCGCGTCACCGGCAGCGGGCTCGCCGACGCCATGATCCTGATGGACGTCGAACTCGACGACGAGCGGCTGCCGTTGCTGCGCGGCACCGACCAGCCCTCCGTGCTCATCGGCCTCCCCGCCGACACCTCCGGGCTGACCTGCGTCGACCTCGACTTCCGGGCGACCGGCGCGCTCTGTGTCGAGCACCTCGCGATGCTCGGCCACCGCGACATCGCTGTCATCGGCGAGGCCCCCGCGGTCTACGAACGGCACACGGGTTTCGCCGAGCGCACGCTGGACGGACTGCGCACCCGGGCCCAGGAGTTGGGCGTACGACTGCTGCACCGGCCGTGCGAGGGCGGGTACGACGCGATGGCCGTCACGCTCGCCCGCATCCTCGACGAGCGCCCCGCCACCACGGGGTTCGTCGTGCAGAACGAGTCGGCGGTCGAACCGCTGCTCGCCCTGCTGCGCCAGCAGGGGCGTGCCGTCCCCGAGGACGTCTCGGTGGTCGCGGTCTGCCCCGACCAGGTGGCGACCCAGGCCTCGGTGCGGCTGACCTCGGTCGCCATCCCCGCCCAGGAGATGGGCCGCCATGCGGTGGAGCGCCTGGTGGCCAAGCTGGACGGCCGCGGCAGCGACGAAGTCGTGCTGATCTCCCCCGAGTTGACGGTCCGGGCGAGCACCGGCCCGGTACCGGCGTGACCGCCCACCACCCGGCGTAACGCCTTCACGCGTCGCCCCTTTCGGGGCACCCCCATGTCTGCCACTCCGCCAGGAGTATCGGAGCCCAGGAGCGCCTCAAGTGACTCAGCATGCCGAGAACCAGCCCCCGACCGGCGCGGTGAGCCTCGCGCAGTCGTCCCCGACCGTCGGTACGTTCCGTGAGCGGGACGGCGCGCTGGAGTGGAGCGGCCGGCAGGAGACCGTACGCATCGAGCCCTGGGGTCCGGACGCGGTCCGGGTCCGGGCGCGCCTCGGCGGGCCGATCCTGGAGGGGCTGCCGGGTGCACTGCTCGACGACGCGCCCGCCACCTCGTCCACCGTCAAGATCGAGGACGGCCAGGGGCGGTTGACCGTCGGCTCGCTCACCGTCGAGGTCAGCGGCGAGGGTCTGATCCGGTTCCTGCGGACGGACGACGCGAGCGAGCTGCTCGCGGAGGCCCGCGCCCACTTCTGGTGGCCCGGCTCGCGCCTCTACACGGCCGTCGGCAACGGCCACCACCGCCTTGAGCAGCGGTTCGCCGCCTACGACGACGAGAAGCTGTACGGCCTCGGCCAGCACCAGCACGGCCGGTTCGACCAGAAGGGCCTGGTCCTCGACCTGGTCCAGCGCAACGCCGAGGTCGGCATCCCGGTGCTGACGTCCAGCCGCGGCTACACCGTGCTGTGGAACAACCCGGCGATCGGCCGGGTGGAGCTGGCCCACAACGGCACCCGCTGGGTGGCCGACTCGGCCCGCCAGATCGACTACTGGATCACGGCCGGCTCCCCCGCCGACGGGCAGCGCCACTACTCCGCGGTCACCGGCCGGACGCCGATGATGCCGGAGTGGGCGACGGGCTTCTGGCAGTGCAAGCTGCGCTACCGCACCCAGGACGAACTCCTGGAGGTGGCGCGGGAGTACAAGCGTCGCGGACTGCCCCTCTCGGCGATCGTGTGCGACTTCTTCCACTGGACGCACCTGGGCGAGTGGAAGTTCGACCCCGC
>JABFXD010000841.1 GCA_013361925.1 Streptomyces sp.
CCCCCGCCAAGCAGCCGCCCGCCGCCGACCGTGTCTACGACCACGTCAAGCAGGGCGTCCTGGAGCGCCGCTACGAGGGCGGCACGCTCCTCACCGAGGGCGAGCTCGCCGAGGCCGTGGGGGTGTCGCGGACGCCGGTGCGGGAGGCGCTGCTGCGGCTTCAGGTGGAAGGGCTGATCAAGCTCTACCCGAAGAAGGGCGCGCTGGTCCTGCCGGTCTCCGCACAGGAGATCGCGGACGTGGTCGAGACCCGCCAGCTGGTCGAGGA
Source organism: Streptomyces sp. (assembly GCA_013361925.1). Taxonomy (GTDB): domain Bacteria; phylum Actinomycetota; class Actinomycetes; order Streptomycetales; family Streptomycetaceae; genus Streptomyces. The sequence continues at coordinate 269 of JABFXD010000841.1, forward strand.
GCACGCCGCGCGCAAGGCCGTACCGGCGTCCCCGCAGCTCATCGCCCGCCTGGAGGAGCTGCTCGCGCGGCAGAAGGAGCAGGCCGCCGCCGGGGATCTCGCCGGTGCCGCCGTCACCGACCGCTGCTTCCACGCCGAGATCGTCCGCAGCGGCGGCAACGAGATCCTCTCCCGGCTCTACGACCAGCTCCGCGACCGGCAGCTGCGGATGGGCGTCGCCGTCATGCACGCCCACCCCGACCGCATCACCAAGACCCTCGCCGAGCACGAGCAGATCCTCGACGCGCTGCGCTCCGGCGACGCGGAGGCGGTCGTCGGACTGATCCACGGGCACGTGGAGTGGTTCTCCCACCTCGCGCGGGGTGAGGTCCGATGAGGTCCACGGCCCTGCCCGCCGATCCTCCCGGCGGCCGACGTGCCATGGCCGTCTGGGGCATCGGCGTCTCCGTCTACTTCGTCGCCGTCATCTTCCGTACCTCGCTGGGGGTGGCCGGCCTCGACGCCGCCGACCGCTTCCACGTCAACGCCTCCGCGCTGTCGACGTTCTCGATCCTCCAGCTGCTGGTCTACGCGGGCATGCAGATACCCGTCGGCCTGCTCGTCGACCGGCTCGGCACCAAGAAGGTGCTCACCATCGGGGTCGTGCTGTTCACGGCGGGACAGCTCGGCTTCGCCTTCTCCCCCTCGTACGGCATGGCCCTCGCCTCGCGCGCGCTGCTCGGCTGCGGTGACGCGATGACGTTCATCAGCGTGCTGCGGCTCGGCACCCGCTGGTTCCCCGCCCGGCGCGGCCCGATGGTCGCCCAGCTCGCCGGGCTCGCGGGCATGGCCGGCAACCTCGTCTCCACCCTCGTGCTGGCCCGGCTGCTGCACGGCGTCGGCTGGACCGCCGCCTTCGCGGGCAGCGCGCTCGCGGGCGTGGTGGTGCTGGTGCTGCTGCTTCTCTTCCTCAAGGACCACCCCGAGGGCTACGAGCCCGAGCCGCTTCCCCACCAGGGCGCGGCCTACGTACGACGCCAGATCGCCGCGTCCTGGCGGGAGCCGGGGACACGGCTCGGGCTGTGGGTGCACTTCACGACCCAGTTCCCGGCGATGGTGTTCCTGCTGCTGTGGGGACTGCCGTTCCTGGTCGAGGCACAGGGGCTGTCCCGGGCGACCGCGGGCGAGCTGCTGACCCTGGTCGTGCTGTCCAACATGCTCGTCGGGCTCGTCTACGGCCAGGTCGTCGCCCGGCACCACGAGGCGCGGCTGCCGCTGGCGCTCGGGACCGTGGGCGCGACGGGGCTGGTGTGGGCGGTGACGCTGGCGTACCCCGGCGCGCACGCGCCGATGTGGCTGCTGGTGGTGCTGTGCGCGGTGCTCGGAGCCTGTGGGCCGGCCTCGATGCTGGGCTTCGACTTCGCGCGGCCTGCGAATCCGCCGGAGCGGCAGGGGACGGCGTCCGGGATCACCAACATGGGCGGGTTCGTCGCCTCGATGACGACGCTGTTCGCGGTGGGCGTGCTGCTGGACGCGACCGGGGACAACTACCGGATCGCGTTCTCCGTGGTGTTCGTGTTGCAGGCGGTGGGCGTCAGCCAGATCCTGAGGCTGCGGAAGCGGGCGATTCGCAGGGAGCGGGAGCGGCTGGTCGCGAGCCGGGTGGAGACGGTGCACGTACCGGCGTAGAGCTGGGGGCTCTCGCCCCCAGATCCCTCCCTACGGCGTCACCGTGAAGTTGCCCAAAATCGCCGCCGTCAGCTGGGGTTCGCCCTCCGCCTTCACCCGGTCCGCCACCGCGTCCGGGGTCACCCGGCCGCAGGCCAGGCGGACGTAGGTCTCCCAGTCGAGGGTGAGGGTGGCGGCGGGGCCGAGGGCGGGGGCCGTTTCGAGGGTGCCGCGGCCCTGGATGTCGACGCGGATCGTGCGCAGGAACTCGATGGGGCCGTGGACGTCGAAGACGACGGCCGAACTGCGCGGGGCGTCGGCCTTCTCCGCGACCACGGCGGGGAGTTCGGCCAGCAGGTAGTCCCGCGCGATGTGCGCGCCGGGCGAGTCCAGATTGCCGGGGCGGCCGAGCGCGGCGCGCAGGTCCTGCTCGTGGACCCAGACGTCGAAGGCGTGCCGGCGCATGGACTCCTCAAGCGTCAGTTCGCTGCCGTAGGGGCCGCGCACCTTCGCGCCCGGGTCGCGCGACTCGTTGCGCAGCTGGCGGTTGCGGCGGATGATCACGTACTCCAGCTCGGACGTCATCTCCGGCGCCGTGTGATGGCGGCGGACGTCGACCTGCATCTCCGTGTACCGCTGCTGTTCGTTCGTCACGTGGTAGAGGTCGCGCGGGAGCGTGTGGATCGGGCGCGGGTCGCCGAGCATCTCGCAGTCCAGACCGATGACATGGGAGACCACGTCACGGACCGACCAGCCCGGGCACGGCGTACGCCGGTTCCACTCTCCTTCCACGAGCGGGGTCACCAGCTCGGATATCGCTTCGATGGAGTGGGTCCAGGCGTCGGCGTAGGGCTGGAGGGTGGGATGCAGACTCACGGAACGGGACCCCTCGGCGGTCGGTACACGGGCAGGTGGTGGCGGCGTTGCCAGCGGGAGGTGGCTGCACTGAGCGGGTGTCTTGGAACGCTAAGTTACGCTGCTGTGAGGCACCCCGGCAGTGCTTTCGTGTGACGATCGTAGGCCCGTGTGGACGGCTCGAATGCCAGGACGGTGGTAGTGTGCGCGCCTCTCTGATCCAGATCGACGTGAACGAGGACGAATCGGTCGAGTCACGTCGGCTGCGGGTGGCCTCGCTGGTACGGGAGCAGGCGGGCGCCGATCTCGTCGTCCTCCCCGAGCTGTGGACCACGGGCGCGTTCGCCTACGAGGGGTTCGCCGGCGAGGCCGAGCCGGTGGACGGGCCGACGCACGAGGCGATGGCGAAGGCCGCGAGCGACGCGGGCGTGTGGCTGCACGCGGGCTCGATCCCCGAGCGTGCCGAGGACGGGGCGCTCTACAACACCTCTCTCGTCTTCTCCCCCTCCGGTGATCTGATCGCCGCCTACCGCAAGATCCATCGCTTCGGCTTCGACAAGGGCGAGGCCGTGCTGATGGGCGCGGGCCAGGAGCTGGTGACGGTCCGTCTGCCCGGGACGACCCTTGGCCTGGGCACCTGTTACGACCTCCGTTTCCCCGAACTCTTCCGCGGCCTCGTCGACGCCGGCGCCGAGACCCTGGTCCTCCCCGCGGGCTGGCCGGAGCGCCGCCGGGCGCACTGGACGCTGCTGGCTCAGGCGCGGGCGGTGGAGAACCAGGCGTTCGTGCTCGCGTGTGGAACGGCCGGGACCCACGCGGGAGTTCCGCAGGCCGGTCACTCGATCGTGGTCGACCCCTGGGGCGAGGTGCTGGCCGAGGCGGGGGCCGGCGAGGAGATCCTCACGGTCGAGTTCGACCCCGGGAAGGTCGCGGCCACCCGCGAACAGTTCCCCGCGCTCAAGGACCGCGTCCTGGGCCTGGAGCCCCCGCGCAGGCCGTAGCCGACGGCCGTCAGTCCTCCTCGCGTTCCTCAGTCCTCCTCGCGTTCCTTCTCCGCGAGGTGGATCACGCACACCGCCACCGCGATCAACAGCGCCGGGTCCGCGTCCTCGCGTACGACGTCCACGCCGTACGTCTCCCGGACGTGCAGCCAGCGGCGGGAGACGACGGCGAGGAGCTCACCGTCGTACTCGACGGCGAACTCCCGGTCGAGGATCTTGCCGCTCACGTCGAGTTCGGTGCTGCCGTCGGCGAGGGCGACGCGGTAGTGGTTGCGCAGCAGGGACAGACGCTTGCGCTTGATGGTGGCCAGCGGCTCGCCGTCCCGCTCGATGAGCATGGTGTCGCGCAGGGCGAACATCTTCTGCCGGATGTCGATGAGGACGCGCCCGCGCGTGTCCTTCAGCTCGAAGGTGTCGCGCAGCCGCATGGCCTTGCCGTCGACGAGGAAGACCTTGTTGCCCTGGTCGTCCTCGATCCAGTAGTCGTCACCGAAGCCGAGCAGCCGGTCGCGTACGAGGAATCTCATGCCATGACCGCTTCCCCGGCAGCCGGTCCGAAACGCCGCCGGTAGGCCGACGGGCTGAGGCCGGTCTCGCGTCGCACGCGCGCGCGAAGGTTCGCGGCCGTGCCGAGTCCGCTCCGCGCGGCCACCACGTCGAGCCGCTCCTCGCCGCGCTCGATCAGTCGGCAGGCCAGCGCCACCCGTTCCCCGGTCAGCCAGGCGAGTGGTGTCGTGCCCAGTTGGGCCCGGAAGCGGCGGTGCAGGGTGGCGGGCGAGACGGCCGCGCGGGCCGCGAGGTCGGCCACGGTCAGCGGCTCGCCCAACCGCTCCTGCGCCCAGGCCAGCAGCGGGCCGAGGGACTCGTCCGGCACCTCCGGCACCGGGCGCTCCACGAACTGGCGTTGCCCGCCGTCGCGGTGGGCGGCGAAGACCAGCCGGCGTGACACCGCGTTGGCGATCTCGGCGCCATGGTCACGCCGTACGACATGCAGGCCCAGGTCGAGCGCGGAGGCGCTGCCGGACGCCGTGAGGATGTCGCCGTCGTCCACGAAGAGCACGTCCGGCTCAAGGCGCACCTGGGGGAACCGGGTCCGGAACGACTCCGCCCACATCCAGTGACAGGCCGCCCTGCGCCCGTCCAGCAGTCCGGCCTCCGCCATCGTGAACGCGCCCGAGCAGAAGCCGAGCAGCCGGGCGCCACGCGCGTGTGCCCGGCGTACGGCGTCCAGCACCCGGGGTGAGCGAGGGGTGTCGGTGTCGGGCCGGTTCGGCACGATCAGGGTGTCCGCCTCCTCGGCCGCCTCCAGCCCGGCGACCTCGGTGAGGGTGAAGAAGCCGTCCCGCATCCGGGTGCGCGGTCCGGCGGCGCACAGGGCGAAGTCGTAGAGCGTCCGCCCCAGTTCGGGCCGGCGTAGACCGAAGATCTCGATGGCGCAGCTCATCTCGAAGGGGTTGGAGTTCTCGTCGACGACGAGGACCACCCGGTGCGGGCGCTGAGAGGATCCTTGCGGCATACGCGATTCCTAGCACTCGTGAACCGCCGGCGGTACCCCGCACGATGACCTCATGGAACCCATCGCGCTCTCCGCCGCCCTCGCCTCCTTCACCGACCAGTGGAGCCCCCGCATCGTCACGGCCGTCAACGACTACGACGTCCGTATCGCCAAGGTCGAGGGCGACCACGTCTGGCACGTCCATGACCACACCGACGAGTTCTTCCTGGTCCTGGAGGGCGAACTGCACATCTGCCTGCGCGAGCCGGCGGGCGAGCGCACGGTGACCCTGCCGAAGGGCTCCGTCTTCACCGTCCCCCGCGGCACCGAACACAAGCCCTACGCCCCCACCCCGACCGCCATCCTCCTGCTCGAACCCACCGGCACCCTCACGGTCGGCGACCGCCACGACGACGTACCGGACCACGTGGACGCGACGACGGGGCATGCGCTG
>JABFXD010000693.1 GCA_013361925.1 Streptomyces sp.
GGAGTCCGTCACCTACTCCGCGGACGGCACGAAGCTCATGCTCGGGAGTGAGGGTGAGGGGAGTGAAGTGGTGGCGCAGGACGCGCCCGGTGACGGCGGATCGTCCAAGTCGCCTTCGGGTGGCGGTAGTTCGGCCTCAGGCGATGGGGATGGCGGCGGCAACGGCACCGTCAAGGTCGGCGCCCTCGCCGTCGCGGCTGTCGTCGCCGTCGTCCTCGGGTTCCGGAGGCTGCTGCGCCCGCGACGGTGAATCGTCGTTGCGTCCGATGTCTTGACGTGCCCATGTGGCTTGACTTCCATAAGAGGTGCGGGTGTGGGAGCGCTCCCACTCGGTTCCGGGCCCGTATCCCCTAGAGAAGGCAGCGACATGTTCCGCACCTTGCGAAGAGCGCTGTGCGCGGCGGCGCTTCTGTTACCGCTTCTGATCGGTGTGCAGCCCGCGGCCCACGCGGCCGCGGCCGCCGCCGGTGCCGGGTACTGGCACACCAGCGGGCGGCAGATCCTGGACGCGAACGGGCAGGCGGTCCGGGTCGCCGGAATCAACTGGTTCGGCTTCGAGACCGGCAACTACGTCGTCCACGGGCTCTGGTCCCGCGACTACAAGTCCATGATCGACCAGATGAAGTCGCTGGGCTACAACACCATCCGTATCCCGTACAGCGACGACATCTTCAAGTCGGGGACCGTCCCCGCCAGCATCGACTTCAGCGGCGGCAAGAACGCCGACCTCCAAGGGCTCAACTCCCTCGGCGTACTGGACAAGATCGTCGCGTACGCCGGTCAGGACGGGCTCAAGGTCATCCTCGACCGGCATCGCCCGGACTCCGGTGGCCAGTCCGCGCTCTGGTACACCAGCGCCGTGCCGGAGTCGACCTGGATCGCCAACCTCAAGGCCCTGGCCACCCGTTATCTCGGCAAGGACACCGTCGTCGGCATCGACCTGCACAACGAGCCGCACGACCCCGCCTGTTGGGGCTGCGGCGACACGGCCACCGACTGGCGGCTCGCCGCCCAGCGGGCCGGCAACGCGGTGCTCTCCGTCAACCCCGACCTGCTGATCTTCGTCGAGGGCGTGCAGACCTTCAACGGGGTCTCCGGCTGGTGGGGCGGCAACCTGATGGGCGTCGGCCAGTACCCGGTGAACCTGAACGTCGCCAACCGGGTCGTCTACTCCGCCCACGACTACGCCACGAGCGTCGCCCAGCAGAGCTGGTTCAGCGATCCGTCCTTCCCCGCGAACATGCCGGGGATCTGGGACAAGTACTGGGGTTACATCTTCAAGCAGAACATCGCCCCGGTGTGGGTGGGGGAGTTCGGGACGACGCTCCAGTCGACCGTGGACCAGAAGTGGCTGGCGGCGCTGGTCTCGTATCTGCGGCCGACCTCGACCTACGGGTCGGACTCCTTCCACTGGACCTTCTGGTCGTGGAACCCCAACTCCGGTGACACGGGCGGGATCCTGAAGGACGACTGGCAGACCGTGGACACGGTGAAGGACGGGTATCTGGCGAGCATCAAGGCGCCGGGCTTCCCGAGCGGCGGGGGCGGTCCCACCGACCCCGGCGATCCGGGCGGGGGCACCGCGGCCTGCACCGCCGCCTACACCGTCAGCAGTGACTGGGGCAGTGGCTTCAACGCCGAGGTGAAGGTCACCAACTCCGGTACCACCGCGATCGGTTCCTGGAAGGTGACCTGGACCTGGAGCGGGTCCCAGAAGATCACCAACATGTGGAACGCGTCCTACACCCAGTCCGGGGCGACGGTCACCGCGACCAACGCCGCGCACAACGGGGCGGTGGCCGTGGGCGGTTCGGCGAGCTTCGGGTTCGGCGGTGCGCCCGGGGGCGGGGGTGTGCCGACGGTGAGCTGCACGGCGAGCTGAGCGGTGGGGCGCCCGGCGCGGGGTGTGCCGGGCGCCCTCACCGTCGTACGGGATGAGGGTCGGGATCGGCCTCGGCGCGTTCGTCGAACTCCTGGCGGGCCGCCCGGATGGTGTCGATGTTGGCCTGCGACCAGTCGGTGATGTGCTGGATCAGGGTGCCCACCTCCCGGCCGAGGGCGGTGAGTTGGTACTCCACGCGTGGCGGGACGGTCGGGTAGACCGTGCGGGCCAGCAGGCCCTCGCGTTCCAGGGAGCGCAGGGTCGAGGTCAGTACCTTCTGGGTCACGCCGTCCAGGCGGCGGCGCAGCTCGGTGAAGCGCATCGGGCGGCCGTCCTCCAGGGCCACCAGTACCAGCATGGTCCACTTGCTCGCGATCACCTCCAGCACGGCGCGGGTGGGGCAGTCGCGCAGGAAGACGTCCACGCCGCCGTGTTCTCTGAGGTCGAAGCCGGTATCCATGAGGAACCTCGATACCAGAGAAGTGCCTTCTTCCGCGCGGGGATTGCGGCGGCCGAGGATGAGGGCATGAACCGCGTGAACCGTATGCATGCCATCGTCCAGTCCGCCTTCGGTGGTCCCGAGGTCCTCGCCTACACCGAGACCGACGTGCCCGAGCCCGGGCCCGGTGAGGTGCTGGTGCGAGTCGGGGGTGCCGGAGTGAACCCCGGGGACACGGTGTTGCGGTCCGGGCGGGTGCCGGAGCTGGTGACCCTGCCGTGGACGCCGGGGAACGACGTCGCCGGGGTCGTGGCGGCCGTGGGGCCCGGGGTGAGCCGGTTCGGGGTGGGGGACGAGGTGTACGGGCTGCTGCCGCTCTCCCCGCGCGGGGCGTACGCCGAGTACACCGCCGTACCGGCCGCCGTGCTGGCGCCGAAGCCCAAGAACCTCGACCTGGCGCAGGCCGCCGCCGTGCCGCTGGTCGCGGTCACCGCCTGGACGGCCCTGTCCGTGCTGGCCCGGGTGCGGCCCGGCGACCGGGTGCTGATCCACGCGGCGGCCGGCGGGGTGGGGCATGTCGCGGTGCAGCTGGCCAAGGAGCTGGGCGCGTATGTCGTCGGTACGGCACGGGAGGCCAAGCACGCGTGGCTGCGGGAGCTCGGCGCCGACGAGGTGATCGACTACACGGCCGTGGACTTCCGGGACGCGGTGGCGCCGGTGGACGTGGTCCTTGACCTGGTCGGGGGCGCGTACGGGGAGCGTTCGCTGGAGGTGCTGCGGCCGGGCGGGCTGCTCGTGGGGGCGGCGATCGACCCGGGGGTCGATGAGGGGCGGGCCGCCGAGCGCGGGCTGCGCTATGTGTGGGTGACCGCCGAACCCTCGGGTGAGCTGCTGGCCGGGATCACCGAGCGGATCGAGGCGGGGCGGCTCAGGGTGAGTGTCGAGCGGAGCTATCCGCTGGCGGAGGCCGCCGACGCCCACCGGGCGATCGAGGAGAAGCGGACGACCGGCAAGCTCGTGCTGGTGCCGTGAGGACGGACGAGGGCGCCCGGCTTCATGCCGGGCGCCCTCGTCGTCGTATCGCTTCGGACGACTACAGCTTCTCGATCACGTAGTCGATGCACTGCGTCAGCGCCTCGACGTCCGCCGGGTCGATCGCCGGGAACATCGCGACGCGGAGCTGGTTGCGGCCGAGCTTGCGGTAGGGCTCGGTGTCGACGATGCCGTTGGCGCGCAGGACCTTGGCGATCGCGGCCGCGTCGATCTCGTCGGCGAAGTCGATCGTGCCGATGACCTGCGAGCGCTTGGCGGCGTCGGTGACGAACGGGGTCGCGTGCTTCGACTCCTCCGCCCAGGTGTACAGGCGGGTGGACGAGTCCTTCGTACGGGCCGTCGACCACGCCAGACCGCCCTGGCCGTTGATCCACTCCAGCTGCTGGTTCAGCAGGAAGAGGGTGGCGAGGGCCGGGGTGTTGTACGTCTGGTTCTTGCGGGAGTTGTCGATCGCCGTCGGCAGCGAGAAGAACTCCGGGACGTGGCGGCCGGACGCGTGGACGCGCTCGGCGCGCTCGATCGCGGCCGGGGAGAAGACGCCGATCCACAGGCCGCCGTCGGAGGCGAAGGACTTCTGCGGGGCGAAGTAGTAGACGTCGGTCTCGGCGATGTCGACCGGGAGGCCGCCGGCGCCGGAGGTGGCGTCGACCAGGACCAGCGAGCCCTCGTCGGCACCGGCCACGCGCTTGATCGGGGCGGCGACACCCGTCGAGGTCTCGTTGTGGGTGAAGGCGTAGACGTCCACGCCCGCCTCGGCCTGCGGCGCCGGGTGCGTGCCCGGGTCGGAGGCGATGACGGTGGGCTCGGCCAGCCACGGGGCGAGCTTGGCCGCCTTGGCGAACTTCGAGCTGAACTCGCCGAAGTTCAGGTGCTGCGACTTGTTCTCGATCAGACCGTGGGTCGCGACGTCCCAGAACGCGGTGGAGCCGCCGTTGCCGAGGATCACCTCGTAGCCCTCGGGGAGCGAGAACAGCTCGGAGATCCCCTCGCGCACCTTGCCGACCAGGTTCTTGACCGGGGCCTGGCGGTGGGAGGTGCCGAGCAGGGAGGTACCGGTCGCGGCGAGGGCGTCCAGCGCCTCGACACGCACCTTGGAGGGGCCCGCGCCGAAACGTCCGTCGGCGGGCTTGATGTCAGCGGGAATCTGGATCTCAGCCACGAGCCGGAGGGTATCTCCTCGGCGAAACGGGATGGAAACCCGTCCGTTCGATGAGACGACTCCTCCGGCCCGTGGACTTGTGGGGATCTACGACTGCTGCGGTGCCGTCAGTCGCACCGGCAGCTCGAACAGGTCGTTCTGGGTGACCACCGGCTTGTTGCGGAGTTCCGCCGCCGGGACCGCCAGGTCGAGGGCGGGGAAGCGGGCGTAGAGGGCCGGGAGGGCCACGCCGGCTTCCAGGCGGGAGAGGGCGGCGCCGGGGCAGACGTGCGGGCCGTGGCCGAAGCTGATGTGACGGTTCGGGGAGGTCCGGGTGATGTCGAACTCGCCCGCCGTGGGGCCGTGGGCCTGCTCGTCGCGGCCGATCGCGGCGTACGAGACGATCAGCGCGTCGCCCGCCGGGAGGACCTTGTCGCCGACCTGGACGTCCTCCGTCGCGAAGCGGATCAGGACGTGGGAGGTGGGGGTGGAGTGGCGGAGCGTTTCTTCGACGACCGAGGACCAGTCGACCTCGCCCGCGAGGACCAGGGCGCGCTGGACCGGGTGGAGTGACAGCTGGAGCACCGCGTTGACGATGAGCGAGATCGTCGTCTCATGGCCGGCCGCGACCATCAGCTGGAGGGTGGAGACGATCTCCTCGTCGGTGAGGTGGTCGCCGTTCTCGGACGCCTGGATGAGGGCCGAGGTGAGGTCGTCGCCGGGCTCGGCGCGCTTGGCGGCCACGGTCTCCGCCATGATGCCCGCCAGCTCCATCAGCGTGGCGATGACCTCCTGGGGCGGCGTCTGCGTCGAGAAGAACTTCTCGAACAGCTCCTTCAGGCGGGGGAGCTTCGACTCGGCCAGGCCCATCAGGTCGGCGATGACGTACATGGGCAGCGGGTAGGCGAAGGCCGCCTTGAGGTCGACGGTGTCGCCCTCCAGGCCGTCGAGGAGCTTCTCGGTGAGCGCCGTGATCCGCTCCCGCATCTCCTCCACCCGGCGCGGGGTGAGCGCCTGGGCGACCAGCGTGCGCATCCGGCGGTGGTCGGCGCCGTCGACGGTGAGCATCGAGCGGCCCGGGTTGGCGAGGCCGATGAGCGGCCAGTCCGCGGGGATCTCGCCGCGCTGCCAGGCACCCCAGACGTTGATGTCCTTCACCAGGCGGGGGTCGGTGAGCAGCGCCTTCGCCTCGGCGTGG
>JABFXD010000055.1 GCA_013361925.1 Streptomyces sp.
GGGCGGCTCTCCCTGAGGGGCGGATTCCGGTCAGGAGCGGTGTCCAGATGCTGTAGGCCTGCTACAGCCCGGTGTCAGCATCCTGACACCGATGGCCCCCCTTGTGCGGCCTGCGCGCTGGCATCGTCGAAATGGCCGGAAGCGATCCGGTGAGGAGCTCCGACCAAGGGGGAACCTTGACCAGAACATTGCCCTGTAGGAAGTCGTCCGTCCCAGCGCGTGTCATCACCGCGCTGGGACTCACCATCGTGGCGGTGTCGTTCTCGACCGGAGTCGCAATGGCGTCCGGCGGCGAGGGGCCAGGGGCGCCGGCGCGGTACGGCGCAGTCGGCCCCACGCATGCGGCCCGGATCGTCTGCGAGCGGTTGGCCGAGGCCGTGGTCGGCCATCCCGTCGCGGACGCCGTCGTTCCGGTCTGCAAACTGGTCAACGGCTGGGACTAGGCGGGTGTCATGCGGTTTCTCATCCTCGGGCCGCTGAGCATCACGGACGGCTCCGACACCGCCGTACTCCAGCCCTCCAAACCCACCGTCCTGCTGGCCGTACTGCTGCTGCACGCCAACACCGTCGTCTCCGCCGAATACCTGCAACGGGCCATCTGGGGCGAGGACCAGCCCGTCACGGCCCGGGCCGCGCTCCATACCTGCGTCCTGCGGCTGCGGCAGCTCTTCACCCGGCACGGCGTGATCGAGACACCGGTGGAAGCGGTGCCCGGCGGCTACCGGATCACCGCCGGACCGCGGGCCCTGGACCTGATCGGATTCCGGGAGAAAGTCGGCCGGGCGGAGGCGGCCGACACCCCGGAGACCGAACTCCATCTCCTCAGGGACGCGTTGGCGCTGTGGCAGGGGCCGCTGCTGGCCAACGTCCGCTCCGACTCGCTGCACCGCGACGAGGTGCCCCGGCTCGCGGAGGAACGGCTGCGGACCCTGGAACGCGTCTGCCGGCTGCAGTTGCGTCTGGGCCACTGCAGTGAGGCGCTCGTGGACCTGTGGGGCGCTACCCGGGAACACCCCGGCCATGAGCGGTTCCGCGAGCAACTGATCGAGGCCCTCTACCGCACCGGCCGGCAGGCCGAGGCACTGGCCGAGTACCGGCGCGTCAAGGAGTACCTGCAGGACGAGCTGGGCGTGGACCCGTCCCCGGCTCTCCAGAAGCTCCAACTGGCTGTCCTGCGCGGCGAGGACCTGGGCCCCGCGACGGAGGCACAGCGGCCGGGGACGGGGGTGACCGGACCGGAACAGCGGGCGCGTGTCACGCACCCGGCACCCTCGTTGGTGGTCCCGGTGCCCGGGGTGCCGTCCTTCACCGGGCGGACGGCCGAGGTCGCCGCCATGGTGGCCCGGCTCACGGCGGCAGAGAGCAGCGGCGAATCCAAGACCGTGCTGGTCTCCGGAGCTCCGGGCATCGGTAAGTCGGCCCTCGCCCATCACGTCGCCCACCTGGTGCGGGACAGTTTTCCGGCCGGTGGGCTGCTGGTGCGGATGGTCCACCCGGACGGGATGGCGCGCCGGCCGTCCGAGGTGGCGGAGGAAGTGGCGGCGGCCCTGCACGGCCGGCGGCCCGGCGACCGGGCGCTGCTCGTCCTCGACGACGTGGTGGACGCCGACCAGGTGGGACCACTGCTGACGGCGGGTGGCGGCGATGCCGCCATCGTCACCAGTCGGAGAGGGCTCGCGAGTCTGATCGCCACGCACGGCGGCTGGGTGCATCGCCTCTCCACCTTCGACGACGAGGACGCCTACCGGTTGCTGCTCGCCGTGCTGGGCGCCGAACGCATGGAGGCCGAGCCCGAGGCGGCCCGCCGTCTCGTGGCGGCCTGCGGCCACTATCCGCTCGCCCTGCGGATCATGGCCGCCCGGTTGCTGACCCGCCCCGGACTGCGGCTCGCCGACGGTGTCGGCTGGCTCGCCGAGGACCCGCTCGCCCGGCTGTCGTTGGCCGACTCGCCCCGGATGTCCGTCGAGCACGTACTCGGCGGGGCGCTCGGCCGGCTCGACCCGCGGCTCGCCGACGCCTTCGTACGGATCGGGAGGCTGCCCCTGAAGGCACTGCGCGCACAGGACTGCGCACCGGGGCTCGGGATGGCCGTCCCCGAAGCCGAGAGCGTCCTGGAACGGCTCGCGGACGCCGGGTTTCTGGAGGAAGGGCCGCCCGGCCCGTACCGGGTGCACGACCTGCTCCGCGTGTACGCACGCGGCCACGCCCCGAACGAACTCGACCGGACAGTGCTCCGGACGGCAGACCGGACAGAAAAGGTGTGATCCTCCATGGCTGAAGCCATCGCTGAAGAAGTGACCGATACGTTCGACTCGCTCGCCGGCACCCGGCCCCGCATCCGCCGGGACGTGCTGTTCACCGAGACCCCGGGCGGAGTCCTCTTCCACAACGCCGACGGCGGCTTCCATCTCACGGGCCGCACCGCCTACCGCTTCGCTTCCCTCATGGTCCCGCACCTCGCCGGGCACCACCGCCTGGACGAGGTCTGCCAGGGCTTCGGACCGGCCCAGCGGGCCATGGCGGCCGAACTGGTCAAGACGCTGTACGAGCGGGGCTTCGCCCGCGACATACCGGCGGTCGAGGACGGTGACCGCGTCGTACTGGGCGAGGATGTCGAGCGGCGGTTCGGCGTGCAGATCGCGTACGTCGACCACTACGTCGACGGCGCGAGCGAGCGGTTCGCACGTTTCCGCAGTACCCGGGTCGCGGTGCTCGGCGACGATGCGGTGGCGCGCTGGTGCGCGCTGAGTCTGGTCCGCAACGGCTGCGCGCGCATCGGCGTCAGCACCGGCTTTCCCGACGTCGAGGCCGAGGCTCAGGAGGCGACCGCGGACGGCTGCGCGGTGCGGCTCGACCGGATCGGCCCGGACACGGACGGTGCGGGCCGCGCCGGCTGGGACGACCTGGCCGAGTACGACGTGGTCGTCGTCACCGGCGCGGGCGGCGCCGCCCGCGCCCAGCGGCTGCTCGCCGACGGTGTACCCGAGGGCAGGACGCTGATCCCCGCATGGTCCTTCGGCGAACGGGCCGTCACCGGCCCGCTGTCCACCGCCGTCTCCACCGGCTGCCTGTGCTGCGCGGTGCTGCGGCTCGGAGGCAACGTCGACCCCGGTGCGGCCGCTGACCTCTGGAGCGGGATCGCGTCCGGTACCGCGGCCCTGTCACCTGACGCGGGCGGCCCGCTCCAGGGGCCGGTCGCCGCGATGTCGGGCAACCTCCTCGGCTACGAGGTCTTTCGGATCACGACGGGCGCGCTGCCCGCGGAGACGGACCGGCAGGTCCTCGTCCAGGACCTCGAATCGCTGGATGTCATCGCCGAGCCGGTCCTGCCCCACCCGCGCTGCCGCCGCTGCGCCTCCCTCACCGACAGGCCCCTCGCGGAACTGCCCGACGCGCTCGCCCTGCCGGTCACCCCGACCGTGGACACGGCCCGTGAGGCCGAATCCGTGGTCGACGAGCTGAACCGGGTCAGCGCCGCGCTGGTCCGCCCGTACACCGGCGTCTTCAGCCGGTTCGACGACGAGGGCCTGACCCAGACCCCCTTGAAGATCAGCCGGATCGAGGTGGCACTGGGTCACGGCGTGCGCCGCAGGATCGCCGCCTTCGACGTGCACCATCTCGCGGGTGCGCGGACGCGGGCGCTGTACGCGGCGGCCGAGGCGTACGTCGAGCACGTGGTGCCCCTCGTCCCCACGCAGACCCGCGCCGGAGCGGCTGTGGGTCCCGACGCCCTGACGACGGGCGCGGGCAGGGGCGGGACCGAGCAGGACGTGGCCGCCTGGATCACCGCGACCTCGCTGCTCACCAAGGAGCCGGTGGCGGTGCCCGCGGCCGCCGTGCGGCCCTTCGGCGCCTACAACCAAGGGCGGCTGCACCAGGCGACGGTGGCCGGCACGGGGGCCGGGGGCACGGCGCAGGAGGCAGCGGGACGCGGTCTGCTGTCGGCGCTGGCCCATGACGCGTTGCTGCGCGCCGTGCGCGGCACCACGGAGACCAGCGCTGTGACCGCCGACGCCGACCCCGAGCTGGTCTTCCTGTTCAAGTCCGCGGCCAACCTGGACATCGAGGTGGAGCTCGTGGACCTCGGGGAGGGGGCGCGTTCCTCGGCCCAGGTCGTGCTGGCCCGCGAGGCAGATGGTCGCTGGGCGGTCGGCTCGGGCCTGTCGCGGCGGGCGGCGGCCTGTGCGGCGCTGCGCGACCTGCTGGGGCGGATCCAGCTGGCCGCGGAGGACGCCACCGAGGCGGTCGACACCGGCGACCCGCTCCTGCGGGACCTCGCCCCCGGCACGATCGCGGTGACGGGCGGTTCCGTCGCCGCGGACGACACCGCCACCACCTTCGACGCCGTGCTGGACCGGCTGCGCGGCGCGGGCCGGGACGTCCTCTACATTCCCACCACCCCGGCCGATCTCCCCGCGGGCGGGATCAGTACGGCCCGCGTCCTGCTCACCACCGAGGCCACGGGCGGCAGCGATGTCCGCTGAGACCACCGCCCCGCTGGAGCGCTCCTGCGGGGAGCTGGCCGAACGGCTCCGCCACGGGCTCGCGGCCCACGGCGCCGAGGCACCGCTCGACGTGGCCCCTTTGGGCGTCCATGACGCCTTCGGCCCCACGGCGCCGCAGGCCGCGCCCGGCGCCGTCCCCGTACGGTTCTACGGTCGGCACGCCGTCGTCGGCCCGTTCCCGGCCCCGGGACGGGACAGGGAACGGGACCCTGCCCCGTCCCTGGCGGGGGAGCGAACCGACGGTGTGCGCCAATCCGGCGGGCCGGAGAACGAACCCGCCCGGCCCTGCGCCCGCTGTCTCGCACGGCGCTGGCAGGCGGTGCGTTCCGTCGCCCTGCGCGAGGCGCTCGAACTCGGTTCCGGTACCCGGGCCGCCGGTGAGTCGCCGTACCTCACCCCGTTCACCGCGTCCGCGCTGGCAGGGCTGATCGCCGCCCGGTTGGACGGCTCCGGACCGCGCACCGGAACGTTTCCCGCCATCCACCTCGTGGACCTGGTCACCCTGATGGTGCGTCACTACCCGCTGGTGCCCGATCCGGAGTGTCCGCGCTGCGGACGCAGCGAGCAGGACACCCCCGAGGCCGCGGTCCTCACCCTCCGGCCTGCCCTCAAGCACAAACCAGGCACCTTCCGGGTACGGGACATCAGCGCCTACGAGCTGCCCGTCGAGCCGTACGCCAACCCCGTGTGCGGATCCCTCGGCCCCTCCGTCATCCACGACGTGTCGTCGCTGTCCACCTCCGCCACCATCGGCTGCTTCTCGATGCGGTCGGGCGAGTACCTCCGCGAGACGTTCTGGGGCGGACACGCCGACACCTTCGGGCACAGCGAGCGGATCGGCGTACTGGAGGGCCTGGAGCGGTACGCGGGTATGCGTGCCCGCGCCAGGGCCGCCGGCGTCCGGGACTCCCTCAGCGGGCTGCGGGCGCGCGGCGAACACGCCCTGGACGCCCGGGAGTGCGGGCTGTACTCGCAGGAGTTCCACCGCGCCAACCCACGCGTAGCCCCGTTCACGCCCGACCGTGAGATCCCGTGGGTGTGGGGGTACTCACTGCGCGACAGCCGGCCGATCCTGGTCCCCGAGGTGCTGACGTACTACCACGCACCCGGCCTGGAGAACCGCTTCGTGCAGGAGAGCTCCAACGGCTGTGCCTCCGGCGGATGTCTGGAGGAGGCCGTCTACTGGGGCCTGATGGAGGTCGTCGAACGCGACGCCTTCCTGCTCACCTGGTACGGGCAGGCGGCGCTCCCCGAGATCGACCCGCGCACCAGCGCCCGGCCCGCCACCCGGCAGATGGTCGACCGGCTGGAGATGTACGGCTATGAGGCCCGCTTCTTCGACACCCGGATCTCCTTCCCGATCCCTGTCGTCACCGGTGTCGCCGTGCGGCCCGACGGCGGACTGGGCCGCATGTGCTTCGGTGCCGGCGCGGGACTCGACCCGGAGGCCGCGCTGGCCGGCGCGCTCTGCGAGATCGGCACGGACGCCGTCAACCTCCAGGGCCGCACCGAACGGGACGAGGCCCGGCTGCGGGCCATGGCCACCGACTTCGGCAAGGTCGAGGCGCTGCACGACCATCCGTTGGCGTACGGCATACCGGAGATGGGCGACCACGCCCACTTCCTGATCGGCGCACCGGGCGCCCCCCGCCCGCCCTCGCACACCATGGCCGAGCTGTACGGGAACGGCTCCGTGCCGCCCGTCTCCGACGACCTGCGCGACGACCTGACGCGCTGCGTCGAGGCGGTCACGGGCGCCGGGTTCGACGTGATCGTGGTCGACCAGACCATGCCGGAGCAGCGCGACCTCGGGCTGACGACGGTCGGTGTCATCGTGCCGGGTCTGCTGCCGATCGACTTCGGCTGGACGCGCCAGCGGGCGCTCGGCATGCCGAGGCTGCGCACCGCGCTGCGGGCGGCCGGTCTGCGGGACCGGGATCTGGTGCCGGCCGACTTCAACCCCGCGCCCCATCCGTTCCCGTGACCCGGATGCCGCCCTCCCTCTCGTGAGCGTCCGGGCGCCCGACCGAGCTCAGACCGCGCAATGTGACCAAGGAGTTCACCATGGGGTACGCCCATGAATACGCCGCTGCCATCCTGCAGCGCGGCCGGGTCCCGATGCCGCCGGCCGACTTCGTGCCGAACTGGACCGACAGCCCGCGCAAGACCAAGTTCTATCCGGGCACGGACATCGTGCCGCTGCCCGACGGAGGTTGCCCCGCCGAGGCCACCCTGGACCGCGGACTGGCCGAAGTCCCCGACGAGGGGCTGCCGTTCGACCTCGACCTGCTCTCCGGCATGCTGCGCGACTCGTACGGGCTCGTCGGCCGCCGCCTCGGTGTGCAGGCCAACACCGACCTGAGCGCACTGCCGTCCTACCCGCTCGCCAACTGGTCGCGCGGCACGGCCTCCGGTGGGGGCCTGTACCCCGTGAGCGTCTACTGGGTCTCCGGGCCGGGCGGGCCGCTGCCGCCGGGAGTGCACCACTACTCGACCCGGCACCATGCCATGCGGCGGCTGCTCACCGGCGACGTCTCGGGCGAGGTGCGCGCGGCCCTCGGGGAGGACGCGCCGGGCGTGGACACCGACCAGTACCTGGTGCTCGGCATCAAGTACTGGCAGAACGCCTTCAAGTACAACAGCTTCTCCTTCCACGCGGTGAGCATGGACGTCGGCACCGTCGTGGGGACCTGGCGCATGTGGGCGCGGGCGCGAGGCCTCGGCATCGAACCCGTGCTGTGGTTCGACGAGGAGCGGCTCGCGCGGCTGCTCGGGGTGCGCACCGAGGAGGAGGGCGTCTTCGCGGTCGTCCCGCTCAACTGGGGTGGAGCCGCGCCGAGTTCGCGGAGCACGTCGCCCGTCGCCGGGGCCGTGCGGCACCGGGACGTCGAGCGTTCCAGGACCGTCCTCACCTTCGACGCGGTACAGCGCATGCAGGCCGCCACCTCCCGGCACGCGACCCGGCGGCCCGCTCCCGGTGAACTCGCGCCGGCCGCCGCCCTGCCCGCGGACCCCTCCCGGCCGCACGTTCCGCTGCCCGACGCCCGGCCGCTGGAAACCGACGTACGCAGCGCGCTGCGCCGGCGCCGCAGCAGCTTCGGGCGCTTCGACGCACAGCGCCCGGTCACCGGCGACCAGCTCGCCGCCTGTCTGGCCGCCGCGACGACCGGGGCGCGGCTCGGCGGCGACACGGGAGACGCCCGGCTCGCGAAGCTGTACGCCTTCGTCAACCACGTCGAGGGGCTCCACCCCGGCTCCTACGAGTACGACCCCGACACCCGCGGTCTGCGGCTGGTGCGGGAGGGCCGGCCGGGCGAGTTCCTGCAGGAGAACTACTTCCTGTCCAACTACAACCTCGAACAGGCCGGCGCGGTCCTCGTACCGACGGTCCGCACCACCGCCGTCCTCGACGCCGTGGGCGACCGCGGCTACCGGCTGGTCAACGCCACCGTCGGTGCCGTGTCCCAGGCCGTCTACACGGCGGCCTCGGCCCTGGAGCTCGGCTGCGGTGTCGCGCTGGGCTTCGACAACATCTCGTACATCGAGGAACTCGGCCTGGAGGAGACGGGCGAGGCGCCGCTGCTGATCATGATGATCGGCAACGAGCGGCCGGCTCCGGCCGACTTCCGGTACGAGATCGCCTAGCCGATGAGTACCGGAAGGGGAGAAACGTCGATGCCGTTCATGATCCGGGTCGCCGGACTGCCCATCGAGACCGTGCACGGCCTGCGCTGCCCCGACAGCCGTCGCTGGGCCGATGAAGTACTCGCCATGACCGAGGAGTTGCGTGCCGCCGCCGAGAGCGTGGGCGAGCGTCTGCACACCCTCGTCGGCACCAGTGAGGACGACGCCGTGCGGCGCAGACTACTGAAACTGCGCCGCGAAGTGTTCAACAACCGGCTGCCGCAGGACGGCGACACCGCTCTCGCTCTGGTCCGCGGCCTTGACCAGGAGAGCGGCGCTCAGCTCGACGCCTGGCTGGCCGGCCGGCGGCGGCTTGCGGGCCTTCAGGGCAGGGGCGCCGCGCTGCTCGCCGCCGAGACCGGGCGCAGCCGCGCCGAACTGCGCCGCCTGGTGGGGGAGGAGCGGCTGCGTGGCGGGCTGCTGCTGGCCTCGCCCTCGCTGGACGCCCAGCTCGGTGCCTTCGCGGGGACGGCACCGGAGCTTGTCGGCAAGAAGGAGCGCAAGATCGAGCGCTCGCTGCTCGCGTACCTGTACCGGACCGTGTGCAAGACCAGCCCGTTCAGCACCTTCACCGGCGTCGCCCTCGGCGCGTTCGGCCACGGCGGCCTGGACGTGACGATCGACGACGAGTGGAGCAGCCACCCGAGGCTCAGTGTGGTCGCCGTCGCGCGGCTCGCCGAGGCCGTGGTCGCCGACCCGGCCCGCCGCGCCGACCTTCCGGTGGCGCTCGCCTCCGGTTGGGGACGCGACGACGACCGGGTGCGCTACGTGCGGCGCTGGGTGACCGCGGGTGACGACGACACCGCCGTCACCTTCGACGCCGTCAAGGACCGGCTGTTCTTCCTGCGCCGCAGCGGCACCCTGGAGCGGCTGCTGGGCCTCTTCGAGGAGCGCGGGACCCTCCGTTACGGCGAGCTGTCCGCCTGGCTCGCGGCCGACCGGGACGCCCCGGCCGACGAGGTCGAGCAGTACCTGGAGGCACTCCTCGATCTCGGCATGGTCCAGGTGCCCTGCCTGCGCACGGAGGTGCACGACACCGATCCGCTGCGAGCCTTCCAGAAGTCGCTACGGGCCCTGGGCCGCCCCTGGGCCGCGCAGTTGGCGGACCGTCTGGACGGGCCGATCGCCTGCGTCGACGGCTTCGCCGCCGCCGGCCCCGCCGAACGCGGTGAGCTCCTGCGCCGGTTGCGTGAGGGGCTGCGCACGGTGCAGGAGGACCTGGGCGCCGAACGCGCCAGGGTCCCGCAGACCGTGCTGTACGAGGACGTCGCGGCAGGCCGGGATGTCACGCTGGACCTGGACGCCTGGACGGAGCTGGCGTCGGGACCGCTGAGCGCGGTGGAGCGGATCCTGCCCGCCTTCGACCTGACCCTGCCGCAGCGGATCACGTTCAAGGGCTTCTTCCTCGCCCGCCACGGACAGGGCGGGCGCTGTGACGACCTGCTCAAGCTGGTGCACGACTTCCACGAGGACTTCTTCGACCAGTACATGTCCTTCACCGCCGGGCGTACGTCGTTCGACGCGCAGGGGCGGTACGTCCCCGAGGAGAACTGGCTGGGCCTGGCCCAGCTGAAGGCGCTCGACACCGCGCGCCAGACCTTCGTGGAGCGGATGCGGGCCCTGTGGGACCGAGCGGGCGCGGGCGGGGCGGACGGCTGCGACGAACTCGTCCTCGACGACGGCTTCCTCGCCGACGTGGCAGCCGAACTCGCGGGCGTGGCACCGGTGTTCGCACCGATGAGCCACCACCTCCAGCTCGCCCTCGGCGACGGCGATCCGCTGGTCGTCCTCAACCGCTCCTACGGCGGGCTGTCGTTCCCCTTCAGCCGGTTCACGCACCTCTTCGAGGGGCTCGACGACCGACTGCGCGAGAACGCGGAGCGCCTGTGTCCGCCGGGCGCGGTGTTCGCCGAGGTCACCGGGGGCCCTGTCACCAGCAACCTGAATCTGCACGGCCGTTTGACCGAGTACGAGATCGTCTGCCCCGGCGAGAGGGGCACCCTGCCCGAGGAGTTCGGGCTGCGTCTCGACGACCTGCGCATCGAACACGACGAGGCCGAGGACCGGCTGGTGCTGCGATCGGAACGGCTCGGCCGTGAGGTGATCCCGGTGTATCTGGGCTATCTGGTGCCGCTCGCCCTGCCGGAGCTGGCCCGCACCCTGCTGCTGCTCTCCCCGACCTCGATGGCCCCGCTCAACGTCTGGGGCGGCGTTGCGGAGAGCGAGCCCGTGGACGGAGTGACCCGGCGACCACGCGTGCGGCACGGCAGCGTCGTCGTCAGCCGGCGCAGTTGGAGCGCGCCCGCCTCGGTGCTGCCGCTGCACGCGCCGGGCCTGTCCGACCAGGAGTGGTTCCTCGGCTGGCACCGCTTCCGGCGGGCGCACGCGCTGCCCGACCGGGTCTTCGTGACCGTCTCGGACAGCGGGGCACGGGGGGCCACCGGTGCCAAGCCCCAGTACCTCGACTTCGACAGCCCCCTGTCGCTCACCGCGTTCGAGGCGCTGCTCAAGAGCCCGGAGGCCCGCGCGGTGTTCCGGGAGATGCTCCCGGACGAGAACGGCCTGCACGCCGTCTCCCGCCGAGGCCGCCATGTCGCCGAACTGGCGGTGGAGACCGCCGCCTTCACCGGCGCTTCGACCGACACCACCGGCGTTCTCGCTGCCGGCTCCATCCCACAAAGGACCACGTCATGACCCTCTCCACGGTCACGGGAGCCGGCGCGTGGCAGGCCACGCACGTCTTCTACGCCGCCAACCCGCGCCCCCTGCTGATCGACTGCGTCCGCCCGCTGGTGGACGAACTGGAGGCGGAAGGGCTGATCGCGGGCTACTTCTTCATCAACTACTGGCTGGAGGGCCCGCACGTCCGGCTGCGCCTGAAGGCCACCACACCCGAGGCCGAGCCGGAGGTGCGCCGCCGTACCGAGCGGGCGATCGACGCCTTCCTGGCCGCGCGACCCGCGCTGTACGAGGTGGACTCGGGGTTCCTCAACGATTTCTACAACACCCTCTTCGAGATCGAGTTCCCCGGCACCGAGCGCGGCCACTACATGGACGATCAGGGGCGGATGAACCTGCGTCCCAACAATTCGCGCAGCGCGGAGGCGTACGAGCCGGAGTACGGCAAGTACGGCGGCCCGGCCGGGATCGAGCTGGCCGAGTGGCACTTCCGGCACTCCAGCGACCTGGTCATCGACGCCCTGCGGACCAAGAACCTCCATCTGCGGACGGTCCTGCTCGGCACCGCGGCCCAGCTGATGATGGTGATGTCCGGGACCTTTGTGCCGGGCGACCAGGAACTGGCCGAGTATCTGGACAGCTATTACGAGTTCTGGCACAAGGCCTTTCCCGGCACCGGCTTCATCGGCAGCGCCGAGTACGACACCAACTACGCCGCGATGGCACCCGGCCTGAGCGCTCGCTTCGCCGGAATCCGCGCGGCCGTCACCCGGGGCACGTCCGGCGGCCTGCCCGCCTTCCTCGCCGGCTGGGCCGACCACTGCGCCGAACTGCGAGACCGTGCCACCGCGTTGGCCACCGACGGTGACCTGGTGTTCCGGTCCTGGGACGGCGAACGCGACGAGACCGTCACGGACCCGGCGGTGGCTCTGCCCCTGCTTCTGTCCCCGTACATGCACATGACCAACAATCGGCTGCACGTCACCATCCGGGACGAGGCGTACCTCTCCCACGTGTTGGGCCGCTGTCTGCGCGAGAGGCTCACGGAGGCGGCGTCATGAGCACCCCGTACCCGCCGGCTTCCCCGGTCGCCTCCGCCGAGCGGTACCGACCCGAGCTGCGGGCGGAGATACGGGTCAGCGACGAACTGCTGCTGGGCAACGGGACCGTACACCTGATCAAGAACACGCGCAGCGGGCAGTCCTTCAAGGTCGGGGGCAAGGAGCACTTCCTGATCTCTCGGATGGACGGGTCGCGGAGCCTGGAGGAGATCGGCGCGGAGTACGCGCGGCGGTACGGGCGGCGTCTGTCCGACGCCAACTGGCAGCAGCTGCTGAGGATGCTGGGCACCCGAGGGCTGCTGGTCGGGGCACCCGCGACAGCACCGCAACAGGCCTCGGCACCGGAGAGCGGTGAGAGGCCGGCGAACGCGGACGCGCCCAAGCCCGGACGGCGGCTGCTGCGCGGCACGCTGCCGCTCGTCGCCGACGCGGACGCGACGGCGGACCGGCTGCACCGCGCGTTCGGGTTTCTGCTGTCCCG
Organism: Streptomyces sp.; assembly: GCA_013361925.1. Classification (GTDB taxonomy): domain Bacteria; phylum Actinomycetota; class Actinomycetes; order Streptomycetales; family Streptomycetaceae; genus Streptomyces. The sequence continues at coordinate 12,411 of JABFXD010000055.1, forward strand.
CTGGTGGATGGTGCCGCTGCTGACCCTGGCCCTCGTCATGGAGGCCACCTTGGTCGTGCGGGCGGGCGAACTGGCCCTGGCCACCCGGGAGACGTTCACGAACCCGGTCCTGCTGACCGCGACGGGTGCCCTGCTGTGGCTGAGCACCGCTCTGCACGAGCTGGCCCACGGCGTGGTGGCCAAGCACTACGGGGGGCGCGTCGCCGAGATAGGCCTGCGCTGGCGGCTGCCCACGGTGATCATGTACTGCACGGTGGACAACTACCTGTATCTGCGCACACGTTGGGCCCGAGTCGCCACAGCGCTGGCCGGGGCGGCGATGAACCTGCTGTTCCTGCTGCCGTTCTTCGTGCTCTGGCTGCTGGCACCCCTGGACGACGCCACGCACGACGCCCTGGCGGGGTTGCTGTTCCTCGGCAGCGTCCAGGCGTTCGCCATGTTGCTCCCGCTCCCGCCGCTCGACGGCTACAAGATCGCCGCCCAGGTGCTGGGCGCGACGGAGCTGGCGGCGTCCAGCGGCGCGTATCTGCGCCTGGCCGTACGCCGGGACGCCCTCGCGGCCGGCTATCCGCGCCGCGCCCGGATCGCGTACACCGCCTACGGGCTGCTCTGCCTGCTCGTCCTCGGTGCGCTCGTGGCGGGCGCGGTGTCCCTGTCCCACTTCCTGCTGACTACGTCATGAACGCCCTGAACACCGCGAGCACCTCGACCGACGCGCGCACCGATCCCAAGGAGAGTTCCATGACCGTCGCCTCCGCCCAGTCCGCCGAGGACGGGCCGGCCGTCGTCCTCGACGGTGTTCACAAGCGCTACGGAAGCATCCGGGCCGTCGACGGCGTGTCACTGACGGTGGGACGCGGCGAGTTCTTCGGACTGCTCGGCCCGAACGGCGCCGGCAAGACGACCCTGGTCGAGATCATGGAGGGGCAGCGGCAGGCGGACTCAGGCACGGTGTCGGTCCTCGGCCAGCGGCCCTGGCCACGCAATGTCGCGCTGCTGCCCCGGCTGGGCGTGCAGACCCAGTCCTCGGCGTTCTTCGTGCGGCTGACCGCGCGTGAGCACCTGCGGACCGTGGCCGCGCTCTACCGGACCGACCGGGCGGCGGCCGAACGCGCCCTGGCGAGCGTCGGGCTCAGTGACCAGGGCGACCACCGGGTGGACGCCCTGTCCGGCGGCCAGCGCCAGCGGCTCGCCATCGCCTCCGCGCTGGTCCACGGCCCGGAGCTGATCTTCCTCGACGAGCCCACCGCCGCCCTCGACCCGCAGGCACGCCGCGCCCTGTGGGAGGTGCTGCGCGACCTCAAGCGCGCGGGCCGCACCATCGTCTACACGACCCACCACCTGGACGAGGCCGAGGCGCTCTGCGACCGCGTCGCCATCATGATCCACGGCCGGATCGCCGCCCTCGACACCCCGAGGCGCCTGGTGGCGGCGAAGAGCCCCACGACACGGCTGCTGGTGCCCGGCGAGCGGCTGACCCTGGCGGCCGCGCAAGCCATTCCGGGAGTGGACCGGGTCGTCCAGGAGACCGACGCGATCGTGCTGGAGACCCTGCACTCCGGGCCCGTCCTGGCCGCCATCGACGAACTCGTCGGTCTCCAGGGGGTCCAGACCCGCACCGCGAGCCTCGAGGACGTCTATCTCGAACTCACCGGCACCGCCCACTCGTAGACCCGGCGCACCGGCCGCCCCCACCGGCCGGGCCTCACGGCAGCGACCGCCACCATCGGATACGGAGACACCACCATGAGCGCCTACGCAGCGCTGAGCCAGGCCGGGTACCGGGCCTACACCCGGGACAAGACCACCCTGTTCTTCACCTTCGCCTTCCCGCTGCTCTTCCTGATCGTCTTCGGGCTGATCTTCCACGGCCAGGCGGTCGAGCAGAGCGGCAAGCCGTACATCAACTACATCGCTCCCGGCGTGCTGTCCTGGGGTGTCGCCAACGCCGCGGTGTTCGGCGTCGGCTTCACCCTCATGCAATGGCGCCGCGACGACATCCTGCGCCTGGTACGGATGACGCCGACCCGGCTGTCGGCCGTGCTGGCCTCCCGCTATGTGCTGGCCCTCGCCATCGGCGTCGTCCAGGCGGTGCTGTTCGTGGCCGTCGCCCTGTTGCCGTCGTTCGGGCTCAGCCTGTCGGCACGCTGGCCGCTGGCGCTGCCCGTGCTCGTGCTCGGCGTCACCGCGTTCCTCGCCATCGGCGTCGTCGTCGGCTCGTACGCCAGGACACCGGAGGCCGTCGCCGCGGTCGCGAACTGCCTGATGATTCCCATGGCGTTCCTGTCCGGGTCGTTCTTCCCCCTGGACGCCATGCCGGACTGGATGCAGACCCTGTCCCGGGTGCTGCCGCTGCGCTACCTGAACGACGGCGTCTCCGAGGCTCTCACCGGGACCGACGCGATGGGCGACATCGCCGTCGCCTGCGCCGTGCTCGCCGCGTTCGCCCTCGTCTTCTGCGCCGTCGCGCTGAAGACCTTCCGCTGGAGCGACAAGTCATGACGCTGTCGACCGTGACCACCGGGGCTGCGCCGGCCCGGGCAGACCTGGCGGAACAGGCCGCGGACACGCCGCTGGAGGGCGGCCGCGCCGTGCTCCAGCAGGCGCTGACCGCGCGCCACGCGGCGCTGTACGGCCCGGGGGGCGGGGAGCATGTCCTGCCCGTACCGCTGGTCGTGCCGCTCGGCGCCGCCGACACCCTGGGCTTCGGCCACCGCGACCCCTACGCCGCGGTCCGGCCCGCGGCCACCGTCCACCTCACCTCCCGCGCCGCGCTGATCGGCCCGTGGGGAGGCGAACCGGGCACCATGGCCTGCGGGCAGTGCCTCGCCATGCGCTGGCAGCGACTGCGCAGCCGCTCCGAACGCGAGGCCCTCGAACTCGGCCACGAGCCGAACGGGGCGGTTCAGTGGCCGGTGCTCACGCCGTACGCCGTCGACGCGGTCTGGGCGGCGTACCGAGCGGTGCTGGGCGGCGCGGAAGGTGCGACCGCGGCGCTCGTGGGTGGCGTCGAGCCGGCCCACCTACCGCAAGGCGCGCTCGCCGCAACCCGGCCCTCCGTCGCCGACCGTGTGCTGCCGCAGGTCACCCGCGTCGATCTCGTCACCCTCGCGACCGCCGGCTTTCCCTTGCTGCCCGAGCCCCTGTGTCCCTCCTGCGTGGCGACGCGTCCCGACACCGCCGAGTCGGCGCGGATGAGACTGGGCTCCGCGCCCAAGCCGGACCCGGCCGGATACCGGCTGCGCGCCCTGGACTCCTATCCGCTGCCGACCACCGCCCTGGCCAATCCGGTCTGCGGCGCCCTCGGTTCGGACACCTGGATCAACCCGGCGTCGACCACCACCGCTCCGGTCGCCGGCACGCACTTCGTCCGCGGCTACGCCGGACTCAACGACGTCACCTGGAGCGGCCAGGCCAACAGCTACCGCACCAGCCGCACCCTCGCCTACCTCGAAGGCCTCGAACGGTACGCCGGTACGCACCGGCGCCGCGGCACCACGCCGGTCGTCGACTCCTACCACCGCCTCGCCGACCAGGCGCTGAACCCGGCGGAGTGCGGCTTCTACGCCCCCGAGACATACGCGAGGGACCACCTCGTCAGCCCCTTCGACCCCAACCGGCCGATCCCCTGGGTGTGGGGGCACTCCCTGCGTGACGACCGCCCGATCCTCGTGCCGTCCCGGCTGGCGCACTACAGCGCCGGCGTGGACGCCGACAACTTCGTCTTCGAGTGCTCCAACGGCTGTGCCACCGGCGGCAGTCTGGAGGAGGCGATCCTCTTCGGGCTGCTGGAACTCATCGAGCGTGACGCGTTCCTGCTCGCCTGGTACGGCCGGGCCCGGCTCACCGAGATCGACCTCGGCTCCTGCCGGGGCACCGTGCGCTCCATGCTCGACCGGGCCGCTCTGCACGGCTATGACGTGCACGCCTTCGACACCCGGATGGATCTCGCCGTCCCGGTCGTCACCGCCCTCGCCGTACGCCGTGACGGCGGCTACGGCACGCTCTCCTTCAGCGCAGCGGCCGGCTTCGACCCGCACGCAACCGTCGATTCCGCGCTCTCCGAGGTCCTGACGTACATCCCGCACCTGCCGTACCAGGTCGCCGAGCGGCATCGCGAACTGGAGGACATGGCACAGGACTTCACCAAGGTGCTGCACCTCAAGGACCACGCCCAGCTCTACGGACTGCCGCAGATGGCGGAGCAGGCCCGCGAGTATCTGGAGCCGGAGGCCGTAGTGCCGCTCGGTGAGCTGTACCGCGACTGGGAGACCGTACGGCCGCGCACCGGCGACCTCTTCGACGACCTGACACTGCTGCGCGACGAACTGGTCCGCACCGGACACGACGTCATCGCCGTCGACCAGACGACGCCCGAGCAGCACCGGATGGGACTGCACACGGTCAGCACGATCGTTCCGGGCCTGCTCCCGCTCGACTTCGGCTGGACCAGGCAGCGCGCCCTGCTGATGCCCCGGCTGAGGACCGCCCTGCGGACGGCGGGACGGCGCACGGACGATCTGTCCGAGTCGGACATCAAGGCCGTACCACATCCCTTCCCGTGACGTCCGCCCCCGGCCCTGCGCGCACTCCACGCGTGCGGGGCCCGCGTCCCACCGCGTCGCCGGCGGCACTGCCTGCCGCCGGTGAGACGCGTGCCGTCCGTGCCGCAACGCCCGGCAGCCCCCTCCAGGACGGGGGTGCCGTCGAGGAAGGGGCTGCCGATCGGAGGCAGGTGCCGGATCAGGCGCTGCAGGAGGTGGTGCTGGTGGTGCTGGAGCAGGTCGACGTCGAGGAGGAGGACGTGGACCCGGCGAGGACGACCTCGACCGCGTCCGAGTAGTCCGAGATCTCGAAGGTCTCCGACTCCAGCTCCAGGATCTCGTCGGCGAGGGTGGCGAGCTCGGTCTTCGGGGCCATGGGATTCTCCTTTGCCCGGAGGGGCCGCGCCGGCTGTTCCGGCGGTGTTCCCCTTCGATGACTCCATTCCAACGGAGCCCGCTGTCAGATCGGCCCGGCTCCCGCTCTCAGGTCGCTGACACCTCCTGACAGCGATCCGACAGAGGTCTGGGGCCCACGGACCGCACGCTCGCGAACAACGGACACGGGCGACGAACGGCCCAGCGAAACCGACGGAAGCGATCGAACGCACGCCGCGCGTCCCGCGACGACCGACAAGGACGAGTGAGGGAAAAGGAGGTGAGGGCAGTGACCGAAGCATCCGACATTCCGCGGGACGTCCTGCGGTCCGCCATCGAGCTCTACCTCGATCTGCACGCCCACCCGGAGCTCTCGGGCGCCGAGAGCCGCACGGCGGCGCGCTTCGCCGCGCTGCTGGAACAGCACGGCTGCGCGGTCACCCGCGACGTCGGCGGCCACGGGGTCGTCGGCGTCCTGCGCAACGGGCGTGGCCCCACGGTGATGCTGCGCACCGAACTCGACGCGCTGCCCGTCGCGGAACGCACCGGTCTGCCGTACGAGAGCACGGTGCCCGGCGTCATGCACGCCTGCGGTCACGACCTGCACATGGCCGCGGTCGCGGGAGCGCTCATGCAGCTCTCCCGCGACCGCGACGCCTGGAACGGTACCGTCCTGGTCGTCGGCCAGCCCGCCGAGGAGACGCTCGACGGGGCCCGCGCGATGCTGGCCGACGGACTGTACGAGCGCTTCGGCACACCTGACGTGGTCCTGGCGCAGCACACCGCCCCACTGCCCGCGGGCAGCATCGCCCACGGCCGAGGGCCGCTGATGGCCGGCAGCACCGCGCTGGACGTCGTCATCCACGGACGCGGCGGCCACGCCGGCACTCCGCACCTGACGATCGACCCGGTGACGACCGCCGCAGCCACCGTGCTGCGCCTGCAGACGGTCGTCTCCCGGGAGACCGCTCCGGCGGAACAGGTCGTCCTGTCGGTCGGCTCGCTCCACGCGGGCCGGCGCGGCAACGTGATCCCGGACGACGCCGAACTGAGCCTGTGCGTACGGGCCTTCTCCGCCGCCGCGCTGGACCGGGTGACGGCGGCCGTCGAACGGATCGTACGGGCCGAGTGCGCGGCTTCCGGCTGCCTCAAGGACCCCGAGTTCATCGTCACCGGCCGCTCGCCGGTACTGAAGCCCGACGAAGTGCTCACGGGGGCCGTACGCCGGGTGCACGAGGAGCTGTTCGGCCCGCACCGGGTGGCCGACTGGCCGGCCTCGACCGCCACCGAGGACTTCCCGTGGTTCGCCGCGGAGTCCGACGGGGTGCGCACGGCGTACTGGATGCTCGGCGTGGTCGGCGCCCAGCAGTGGCGGGCCGCTCGCAACGGCGGTCCGCCGGTGGAGTCGAACCACTCGCCGGGATTCGCCCCCGACGTCCGCACGGCCCTGCCGACCGGCATAGCGGCGATGACCGCCGCGGCCCTGCACGTGCTGAACCCGTCGCGCATCGAATCGCCCAGGGGAGAGCGGACATGCTGACACCCGATTCCACCTCCGAGACGGTGGAGATCGTCACGGTCCGCCGCGACCGCTCGGCCCCCTCGGGCGAGACCACGGTGGTGCGCCTGCTGGGACTGCTCCCGGCGACCTGGTCCTGCACCGCCGAAGCCAGCGCTGACCGGGTCCGGCTACGGATCGACCTGACCGGCGGCACGGACCGGAGCACGGTGCACCGCGCCCTGCGGGCGGTACTGGCGGACACGGCACTGTGCGGCTGGGACCAGGAGAGCTGAGACAAGACCAGGGCCGCGGTCAGATCCAGCCGCGCTCGCGCGCCAGCAGCGCGGCCTGCGGCCTGCTCGCGGCGCCGAGCTTCTCCATGAGATCGGCGACGTATCGCCGGTAGGTGCGGACCGAGACCCCTAACTCGCGTGCGCCCGCCTCGTCCTTGCCGACCGAGCACATCAGGGCGAGCACCCGCTGCTCGGTCTGCGACAGACCGCACGTCACGTCCGCGCCGTCCGCCGCGTCCACCTGCGCCAGGTCCTCGGCCTCGTCCCAGATCCTCTCGAAGAGGGCGATGATGTTGGCGACGATTCCGCTCTTGTGCGCCAGCAGCGCGCCGCGCGAGGTGTTCTGGGGATCCAGCGGCACCAGTGCCGCCGTGCGGTCGTAGACGAGGATGCGTTCCGTGGTGGCGTCGACGAACCGGATCATGGCGCCGTGGGAGACCAGTTCACGCAGGTAGCCGGAGCTCATGCCGTCCTCCAGTACCTTGCGCAGCACGACACTGCGGATGCGCACGCCCCGGCGCAGACAGCGCAGGTCCAGCGGCCGGGATCGCTCGATGTTCTCCGGTGACAGCCTCGTGTAGGGCTCCACGGACAGGATCTCGTCACGAGCGAAGAAGGCCAGGTCGTCGATGCGGTCACGGATCTCGGCAAGGCCGTCCAACTGCTCGATGCCCTGGGGTGAGGAGCTGCGCGCACCCAGCTCCGCGCGCAGCCCGTCCACCACGTGCCGGGAGCGGGTGACGCGCTGGAACTCCTGGTGAAGTTCGTGCAGTCGTACGTCCACCAGCCGGGCCAGCGCCACTTCGGGATCCGTGGGAGAGATCAGCTCGTTCGTGCCGGTGGGGTGCAGCAGGCCCAGGTCGTACAGTCGGCCGAGACAGTGCTGGGCCATGTCCGGCTCCATGTGCAGGCGCAGATGAATGTCATCCGCGGGGGTATCCGGATTCCGCAGAAAATGACGGTAGATATCCTCTTCGACCGCGGAAACGCCGAACACCGACATCTCGTTCTCACCCACGTGGTCCCCTATCGCGTGGTCCCTCTCGCCCACGGGCCTGCCGGAGGTCACTCAGCCATCGGCCCGCGGTTGCCTACGCGTTGAGTCCCAAGACTAAGCAAAGGCCAGATGGCCGAACATCTCGCTATTCGAATCCTTGAGCGGAAGCACAGGCGCCGCCTCCTGCCTCC
>JABFXD010000056.1 GCA_013361925.1 Streptomyces sp.
CCCGCGACAGAGCCATCTCCTGCAACCGCTCCAACCGCTCCTTCGACTCCTCGTCCGCCGGTGCGTACGTCACCATCCGCGGCCCCGCCTCCGGCCCCAGCCACATGTCGGTGTGCTCCACGGTGATGCGGCCGACGTACCGGTTGAGGAACTCCTTGCGCTTGGTGCGGTGGGCGACGACCTCGTGCCGTTCCCAGATCTCACGGAACTCCGGGGACTCCGTGCGCAGCCGCTTGAGCAGCATCTTCCAGGCGGGCTCGGCGAGATGGCCGGCCATGGTCGCGCGGAAGCGGGCGGCCATGAGGCGCTGGGTCTCCTCCAGATGGACGATCGAGGCGCGCCACGGCTCGTGGGTGAAGGACAGGACCATGCAGTTGCGGTCCTCGGGCGGCAGGGCGTCGAGGTCGCAGAGGAGCAGGCCGTAGGTGCGGTTGTAGGCGAGGATGTCGTACCGGCTGTTCTGGACGCAGGCGGGGAGCGGCTCCAGCTGTTCGAGGACCTGGCGGACGGCCGGGGTGACCGTCCGGCAGGTGGTCGCCGGGGTGGGGTCCACCGCGCCCGCCAGCTGGAAGAGGTGGGCGCGCTCACTGGGGTCGAGGAGCAGGGTGCGGGCCAGCGCGTCCAGGACCTGGACGGAGACCTGGATGTCCCGCGCCTGCTCCAGCCATGTGTACCAGGTGACGCCGACCGCCGAGAGGTGCGCGATCTCCTCGCGGCGCAGACCGGGGGTGCGGCGCCGGCGGCCGCGGGGCAGGCCGACCTGCTCCGGGGTGATGTGCTCACGGCGGTGGCGCAGAAACGCGGCCAGCTCGTGCCGCCGGATGTCCGTGGCACCCTGGGCCATGGTGGTCATGGTCGTCATACCTCCAGCGTGCCGTCACCCGGACCCTGTTTCCAGGTACTCGTTGTACCAGGATAAAGACACTCTGGTACCCGTCTGAGCGGAGGCGGACGCTGGAGCACGTGACCACCGAAACCATCACCTCACGTCACGTCCGCACGGCCGAGGAATCACCCCGGCTCGGCGGCCTCGGCCTCTTCACCGTGCTGCTCGCCGCGGCCCTCCCCCTGATCGACTTCTTCATCGTCAACGTCGCGCTGCCGAGCATCGGCGCGGACCTGTCCGCGAGCGAGTCGGTGCTCGAACTCGTCGTGGCGGGCTATGGCCTGGCCTACGCCGTGCTGCTCGTCCTCGGCGGCCGGCTCGGCGACCTCTTCGGCCGGCGCCGCCTCTTCCTCGGCGGTATGGCGGCCTTCGGCCTGACGTCGCTGGCGTGCGGGCTCGCGCCGACCGCGTGGACGCTGGTCGCGGCGCGGGTCGCGCAGGGCGCGGCGTCGGCCGCGATGCTGCCGCAGGTGCTCGCCACGATCCAGTCGACGACCACCGGCTCCCGGCGCGCCAAGGCGATGAGCCTGTACGGCGCGACGGCCGGCCTGTCCATGGTGGCGGGCCAGATCCTCGGCGGGGTGCTCGTCTCCGCGGATCTGTGGGGCACCGGCTGGCGTTCGGCGTTCCTGGTGAACGTGCCGGTCGTCGTGGTCGGCCTGGTCCTGGCGGCCCGCGCCGTCCCGGAGACCCGGGCACGGCGTCCGGAGCCGGTGGACGGTCCCGGCACGGTCCTCCTCGCGGCGTCGCTGCTGGCCCTGCTGGCCCCGCTGACCGAGGGCCGTGCGGCGGGCTGGCCGCTGTGGACGTGGCTGTCGCTGGCCGCGTTCCCGGTGCTGGCGGCGGCGTTCTACACGGTGGAGCGCCGGGCGGACCGGGCGGGCCGTACGCCGCTGGTCCCGCCGAGCCTGTTCGCGCTGGTGTCGCTGCGCCGGGGCCTGGTGCTGATCCTGCCGTTCTCGATCGGGTTCAGCGGCTTCATGTTCGTCATCGCGGTCGCCCTCCAGAAGGGCGCGGGCCTCGGCCCGGTGCAGGCGGGGCTCGCGCTGTTCCCGCTGGCGGTGACGTTCCTGGTCACGTCGATCGCCGGGCCGCGGCTGATCAACCGGTTCGGCACCCGGGTGGTGACCGCGGGCGCGCTGATCCAGGGCGTCGGGCTGACCCTGATGGCGCTGGCCGCGTGGCGCGACTGGCCGGACCTCGGTCTGGTGACGCTGCTGCCGGGCGGGGCGATCGCCGGGGTGGGCCAGGCACTCCAACTACCGGTGATCTTCCGGATCGTGCTGTCCGAGGTGCCGCCCGCGCGGGCCGGTGTGGGCAGCGGAGTGATGGTCACCACCCAGCAGTCGGCGCTGGCGCTCGGTGTGGCCACCCTGGGCACCCTGTTCCTCTCCCTGACGCCCACTCTGGGCATGCGGGACGCCCTGATCGTCACCCTCCTCGTCCAGCTGGCGACCGTGGCCCTGACGGGCCTGCTGAGCCTGCGCCTGCCGCGGACCGTCGGGTGAGGACTGTTCACGCTTCAGCGAACTCACCGTGAAGAAACCCCTGTTGATGTTGTTCTTGCTGCACACTGCCTGACCGGAGGCGAGGTGTCATGGTGCAGCAGATCAACACGAGCAAGGTGAGCCGCTGGGACCAGCACGGGCGGGAGCATGTCGTCCATGTGCTGCGCAAGGGCCCGCAGCGCACGATCAGATGCGACACCTGCGGCTGGAAGCAGGCCGCGCAGTTCCTGCCCTGGCTGAAGGCGGAGGAACACCTGACGGAGGCCCACCAGGCGACGGTGAACCCGAAGAACGACTGACCGGGTCAGGCCCGCAGCCCCCGCACCAGCAGATCCACGACCCCGTCGAACTCGGCCTGGATGTCCAGCCGTTGCCAGGCCGCTGCGTAACCGGGGTCGTGGAAGCGGCCGGTGGCGTGGAAGACGGCGCGGGCGGCGGCCTCGGAGTCGGCGGCGGCGAAGACACCGGCGTCGACCCCGTCCTGGACGATGCGGGCCAACTGGCCGGTGAGGTCGGCGAGATGGGCGGTGACCGCCTCGCCGTTCTCCACGGCCAGGACCTGGTAGGTGGCGAACAGCTCGGGGTCGTCGCCCGCCTTGCGCCGCTTGGCCGCGAACAGCGCGGCGAGCCAGTCGCGCAGCCGGGTCTCCGGGTCGGCCTCCTCCGTGACGACGCCGGACAGGGCGGCCGTCGTACGGTCCAGCCAGCGCTTGGTCACCGCCTCCCGCAGCGCCGCCTTCGTCCGGAAGTGGCGGTAGAGGCTGCCGTGGCTGACGCCGAGCGCCCGCGCCACGTCGACCACGGTGGCCTTCGCGGGGCCGTGGCGGCGCAGCACCTCCTCGGTGGCTTCGAGGATGCGCTCGGCGGTCAGGGATTCGCTGGTCGGGGCCATGGAGAAGACCGTACCCGGAGCCGGGATCAGCGCTCGCTGTCCAGGTGTGCCATCTGTGCCGCCGCATAGCGCTCGCCCGCCGCCGCGTCCGCCGGCACGGCGTCCTCGATCAGCGCGAGGTCGGCCGCGTCCAGTACGACGTCCAGGGCGCCCAGCGACTCCGTGAGCCGCTCGCGGGTGCGGGCGCCGACCAGCGGCACGATGTCCTCGCCACGGGACAGCACCCAGGCGATGGCGAGCTGGGCGACGCTGACGCCCTTCTGCTCGGCGAGCTTGCGCAGGGCGTCGACGAGGTCGAGGTTGCGCTGGTAGTTGTCGCCCTGGAAGCGCGGCGAGAACCCGCGGAAGTCATTGGCGGCGAACTGCTTGTCCCGCCCGAAGTGGCCGGAGATCAGCCCGCGGGAGAGCACGCCGTACGCGGTGATGCCGATGCCCAGCTCACGGGTGGTGGGCAGGATCGACTCCTCGATGCCGCGGGTGATCAGCGCGTACTCGATCTGGAGGTCCGCGATCGGGGCGGTGGCGGCGGCCCGGCGGATCGTCTCGGCGCCGACCTCGCTGAGGCCGACGTGGCGGACGTAGCCCTGCTCGATCAGTTCGGAGATCGCGCCGACCGTCTCCTCGATCGGGACGTCCGGGTCGAGGCGGGCGATCCGGTAGACGTCGATGTGGTCGACGCCGAGGCGCTGGAGCGAGTAGGCGGCGAAGTTCTTCACGGCGGCGGGGCGGCCGTCGTAGCCGATCCAGGAGCCGTCGGGGCCGCGCAGCGCGCCGAACTTCACGCTGGTGAGCGCCTGTTCCCGGCGGGCGGCGGGGGCGCTGCGCAGGGCTTCGCCGATCAGCAGTTCGTTGTGGCCCATGCCGTAGAAGTCGCCGGTGTCGAGGAGGGTGACGCCGGCCTCCAGCGCGGCGTGGATCGTGGCGATCGACTCGGCGCGGTCGGCCTCGCCGTACAACGCGGACATGCCCATGCAGCCGAGACCGAGGGGGGCGACCTGGGGGCCGGTGGTGCCGAGAGTGCGGGGGGTCTGTGTCGTCATGCGCTCCAGCCTGACATGACAGATGACAGATTTCAATATCTGTCATCTGTCAGCCATGGCCAGCTTCGCCCCGAGCAGCACGAAGGACCCGGCGAAGCCCCGCCGCAGCCACGCCATCACCCGCGGCCGGGAGATCACCTGGCGCCGGACCGACGCCGCGAGCACCCCGTACCCGGCGAAGACCACGAAGGTCGCCAGCATGAAGACCCCGCTGAGCAGCAGCATCCGCGGCAGCGCGGCCGCGGCGTCCACACTCACGAACTGCGGCAGGAACGCGAAGAAGAAGATCGTCAGCTTCGGGTTGAGGAGATTGATCAGCACACCGCGCACGAGGACCCGGCTCACGGAGGCGGGCTCACCGGCATCCCGCTCGACGACGAGCGCGTCCCGGTCCCGCAGGCTCGCCCAGGCCATCCACAGCAGATAGGCGACACCGGCGTACTTGAGGACCTGGAAGGCGGTGGCGCTCGCGTTGAGCAGCGCGGCGAGCCCGGTGACGGTGGCGAGGACGTGCGGCACGATCCCGAGCGTGCAGGCGAAGGCCGCGACGACGCTCGCGCGGCGACCGTGGGAGAGCCCGGCGGCGAGGGTGTAGACGACGCCGGTGCCGGGGGTGGCGACCACGACGAGCGTGGTGAGGAGGAAGGCGAGGCTCATGCCCCCAACCCTGGAAGCACAGAGGCCCCCGATACAGGTCCACTACGGGACCCGCATCGGGGGCCAATGCGGCGAGAGGTGTCCTAGCAGCCGATCAGGCGGCCGGCCAGGTAGCCCTCGATCTGGTCGAGGGACACGCGCTCCTGCTTCATCGAGTCACGCTCGCGGACGGTCACGGCGTTGTCGTCCAGCGTGTCGAAGTCGACCGTCACGCAGTACGGCGTACCGATCTCGTCCTGACGGCGGTAGCGGCGGCCGATGGCGCCGGCGTCGTCGAAGTCGATGTTCCAGTGCTGGCGCAGCGCCTGGGCGAGGCCCTTGGCCTTCGGCGACAGCTCGGGGTTGCGGGAGAGGGGCAGGACCGCGACCTTGACCGGCGCCAGGCGCGGGTCGAGGCGCAGCACGGTCCGCTTCTCCATCTTGCCCTTGGCGTTGGGCGCCTCGTCCTCGACGTAGGCGTCGAGCAGGAACGCCAGCATCGCGCGGCCGACACCGGCCGCGGGCTCGATGACGTACGGCGTCCAGCGCTCGCCGGCCTCCTGGTCGAAGTAGAGGAGGTCGTGGCCGGAGGCCTTGGAGTGGGCGTTCAGGTCGTAGTCGGTGCGGTTGGCCACACCCTCCAGCTCGCCCCACTCGTTGCCGCCGAACTGGAAGCGGTACTCGATGTCAGCGGTGCGCTTGGAGTAGTGGGAGAGCTTCTCC
>JABFXD010001019.1 GCA_013361925.1 Streptomyces sp.
CGCGGCGGAGCGCAAGCGCCTCGCCAAGGACCTCGCCGCGGCGGAGAAGGAGAAGGCCCAGGCCCAGGCCAAGCTCGGCAACGAGGCGTTCCTGGCGAAGGCCCCGGACAACGTGGTGGACAAGATCCGCGGCCGCCTGGCAAAGGCGGACGAGGACATCGCGCGAATCCAGTCCCAGCTGGACAAGCTGCCGCCCGCGTAAGCAGTTGTACGTCGATGAGGGCGCCGGGAGCTTTCGAGCTCCGGGCGCCCTCATCGCCGTTAGGGGCGCGGGGAACTGCGCGACCAGCCCCCACGCACCCGCACCCGCCGACCAAGCCCAGCCACCCCACTCCATAGGCGAGCTGTCACTCCCCCTCCGTAGACTGACCCCGTGAGCGACACCGACGACCCCTTCGACGAGATCATCTCGGCAGAGACAGACCGCGACCCCGACCTCGCGGTCATCGAGGCCGGCAGCCGCACCCTGCGCACCCAGGGCACCCCGCCGGAGGCACAGGTACCGGCCCGCCCCGAGGACCCCGAGCTCGACAAGGCCCTCAGGGACGTCGAGGCGGAGCTCGCCACGCGCTGGGGCGAGACCAAGCTGGAGCCCTCCGTCAGCCGCATCGCCGCGCTGATGGACGTGCTGGGCGAGCCGCAGCGGTCGTACCCCTCGATCCACATCACGGGGACGAACGGCAAGACCTCCACGGCCCGCATGATCGAGGCCCTGCTCGGCGCCTTCGAGCTGCGTACGGGGCGCTACACCAGCCCCCACGTGCAGTCCGTCACCGAGCGCATCAGCCTCGACGGGGCGCCGATCTCCGCCGAGCGGTTCATCGAGACGTACGAGGACGTCAAGCCGTACATCGAGATGGTGGACGCGCAGCAGCAGTACCGCCTGTCCTTCTTCGAGGTGCTGACCGGCATGGCGTACGCCGCCTTCGCGGACGCGCCCGTGGACGTGGCCGTCGTCGAGGTCGGCATGGGCGGCACCTGGGACGCGACCAATGTGATCGACGGGGACGTCGCCGTCGTCACGCCCATCGACCTCGACCACACCGACCGGCTCGGCGAGACGCCCGGCGAGATCGCCAAGGAGAAGGCGGGCATCGTCAAGCAGGACGCCACGGTGATCCTGGCGCAGCAGCCGGTCGACGCCGCTCAGGTGCTGCTCAAGAAGGCGGTCGAGGTCGACGCCACGGTGGCTCGGGAAGGGCTCGAGTTCGGGGTCGTCTCGCGGCAGGTCGCCGTCGGCGGACAGCTGCTGACGCTGCGCGGGCTCGGCGGGGAGTACGCGGAGGTCTACCTCCCGCTGCACGGCCCCTACCAGGCGCACAACGCCGCCGTCGCGCTCGCCGCCGTGGAGGCGTTCTTCGGCGTCGGCTCGCAGCGGCCCGAGCCGCTCGACATCGACACCGTCCGCAAGGCCTTCGCGGCCGTGTCCTCGCCGGGCCGCCTTGAGGTCGTACGGCGGTCTCCCACCGTCGTCCTCGACGCCGCCCACAACCCGGCGGGCGCGCGCGCCACCGCCGAGGCGGTCGGTGAGGCCTTCGACTTCAGCCGGCTGATCGGCGTGGTCGGGGCGAGCGGCGACAAGAACGTACGGGGGCTGCTCGAGGCCTTCGAGCCGATCTTCGCGGAGATCGTGATCACGCAGAACTCCAGCCACCGCGCCATGGACGCCGACGAGCTGGCCGCGATCGCCGTCGAGGTGTTCGGCGAGGAGCGCGTCCAGGTCGAGCCGCGGCTGCCCGACGCCCTGGAGGCCGCGATCACGCTGGCCGAGGAGGAGGGCGAGTTCGCGGGCGGCGGTGTGCTCGTGACCGGTTCCGTCATCACTGTCGGCGAGGCCCGACTGCTTCTGGGGAGGGGCTGACCACCCGTGCGTACGCTCTGTTCTTCGACCCTGATCGGCGAGTTCTTCGTCATCGGCTTCGCCGCGCTGGTCGCGATGAAGGACGACGACCTGTCCTCGTCCACGGTGTGGACGGTCAGCGGCATCGCGATGTTCCTGTGTCTGGCGCTGTGCGGCGTGCTGACCCGGCCGGGCGGCGTCGCCTTCGGCTGGGCCCTGCAGATCGCGCTGATCGCCTCCGGGTTCGCGGTGCCGACGATGTTCTTCCTGGGCGCGATCTTCGCCGCGCTGTGGTGGGCCTCGGTGCACTACGGCCGGAAGGTCGACGAGGCGAAGGCCAGGTTCGCGGCACAAGCGGCACAGGCGGGACCGGCCGAGGGCCCCGCACCTGACGCTGCGTGACAGGCGGCCGGACACGCCCTGTAACCTCGGTCTTCCCGCACCCGCTTGACACGCTTGACTAAGGAGTCCCCCAGTGACGCAGCGCACCCTCGTCCTCCTCAAGCCCGACGCCGTCCGTCGTGGCCTGACCGGCGAGATCATCAGCCGTATCGAGCGCAAGGCCGGCTGGCAGATCACCGCGCTGGAGCTGCGCACCCTGGACCAGGAGACGCTGGAGCAGCACTACGGCGAGCACAAGGGCAAGCCCTTCTACGAGCCGCTGATGGTGTTCATGGCGTCCGGCCCGGTCGTGGCGCTGATCGTCGAGGGCGAGCGGGTCATCGAGGGCGTCCGCGCGCTGGCCGGCCCGACCGACCCGATCGCCGCCGCGCCCGGTTCGATCCGCGGTGACTTCGGTGTGATCGTCCGTGAGAACCTCATCCACGCCTCCGACTCCGAGGAGTCCGCGGAGCGCGAGGTGAAGATCTTCTTCCCGGGCCGCGCCTAGTCAGTGTGCCGGCGGTGAAAGTCCGGGGAGGTGCTCCCCGGACTTTCTTGGCATATGCGTGCCGATCGAGGGAACGCGCACCCCCGAACGCCCCTCTCCAGAAGCGAACAGCGTCGGCATCTGCTGACAATGGCGGAGACCCTTACGCAGTGTTCGTGCGGGCGCCACTACGATGGAAGCCTTCACGTCACAGCACCCACTTCGCCGACCTGAAAAGCCCTCAAAAGCTCCCAGGAAGGCCAGACGAATCCTGATGGGGAACTCAATGTCGTTCATCGGCCGTGACATGGCTGTCGACCTCGGGACCGCCAACACGCTGGTGTACGTCAGGGGTCGCGGGATCGTACTCAACGAGCCGTCCGTCGTCGCGATCAACACCAACACCGGTGGCATCCTGGCGGTCGGCGCCGAAGCGAAGAAGATGATCGGGCGCACGCCCGGCAACATCGTTGCCGTCCGTCCGCTGAAGGACGGCGTGATCGCCGACTTCGAGATCACCGAGCGGATGCTCCGCTACTTCATCCTGAAGATCCACAAGCGGCGGTATCTGGCTCGTCCGCGGGTCGTCGTCTGTGTGCCCTCGGGCATCACCGGCGTCGAGCGCCGCGCCGTCATCGAGGCGTCGTCCCAGGCCGGCGCCCGTCAGGTGCACATCATCGAGGAGCCCATGGCCGCGGCCATCGGCTCCGGCCTGCCGGTCCACGAGGCCACGGGCAACATGGTGGTCGACATCGGCGGCGGCACGACGGAGGTCGCGGTCATCTCGCTCGGCGGGATCGTCACCGCCCAGTCCATCCGCGTCGCGGGCGACGAACTGGACAACGCGATCATCCAGCACATCAAGAAGGAGTACTCCCTCCTCCTCGGTGAGCGGACGGCCGAGCAGATCAAGATCACGATCGGTTCGGCGTACGACCTCGACGCTGACGAGCACACCGAAATCCGCGGCCGGGACCTCGTCTCCGGGCTGCCCAAGACCGTCGTCATCTCGGCCGCCGAAGTCCGCAAGGCGATCGAGGAACCCGTCAACGCGATCGTGGACGCGGTGAAGACGACCCTCGACAAGTGCCCGCCCGAGCTGTCCGGCGACATCATGGACCGCGGAATCGTTCTGACCGGCGGCGGCGCCCTGCTGCGCGGTCTCGACGAGCGGCTGCGCCGGGAGACCGGTATGCCGATCCACATCGCCGAGGACCCCCTCGACAGCGTGGCGCTCGGCTCCGGCAAGTGCGTGGAGGAGTTCGAGGCGCTCCAGCAGGTCCTGGACGCCCAGCCGCGCAGATGACGTAACTCTTCGATTCCGCCGTACGAGATGATCTCCTCTCGTACGGCGGATCGTTGATATAGAGACATAAGCTCGCCCATAGGCATCCGCGAGCGTTTGTACACCCGCGTACCTGAACACCTGCACATTCCTATGAGGAAGGCACGGCCGCCGCACGTGAGGGACACACGAGAGAGCCGGCTGCTCCTGGTGCTGCTGATCGCCATCGCGTTCGCACTGATCACGGTGGACATCCGCGGCGGGGAGGACTCACCGGTCGACGGTGCCCGTCAGGCCGCGGCCACGGTCTTCGGCCCGATCGAGGACGGCGTCTCCGCCGCGGTGAACCCGGTCGGCAACGCGATCTCCTCGATCCGCGACTCCGGTGAGCGGCACGACCGGCTCGCCGCCCTGGAGAAGGAGAACGCGGCCCTCAAGGCGAAGCTCGGCAGCGACGACCGCAACGCCAGCCGCCTCAAGCAGCTCAACAAGATGATGGGCATCGCGGCCGAGGGCCAGTACGGCATCAAGGGCGCCGAGGTCATCGCCATAGGGGCGGCCCAGGGCTTCTCCTGGACCATCACCATCGACGTCGGCTCCCACGACGGCATCAAGCGCGACATGACCGTCCTCAACGGCGACGGACTGGTCGGCCGCGTGACCACGGTCGGCCCGAACACCGCCACCGTGCTCCTCGCCAACGACCCCGACTTCACCGTCGGCACCCGCATGGAGGCCGGCGACGAACTCGGCTTCGCCTCCGGGCAGGGCGACCGCCCGCTGCGCGTCGAACTCCTCAACGGCAAGGCCGAGGTGAAGAAGGGCGACCGCCTGGTCACCTTCGGCTCGCAGGCCGACAAGCCCTTCGTGCCCGGCGTCCCGGTCGGTGTCGTCGCCCGCGTCGACCCCTCGGGCGGCGGCCTGACCCGCACCCTCTACGTCACGCCGTACGTCAGCTTCACCAAGCTCGACGTCGTCGGTGTGGTCGTCGAGGCCCCGAAGAAGGACCCGCGGGACACGGTGCTGCCGAAGAAGCCGAAGCCGACCCCCACCCCGACCGTCACCGTCACGGTCACCCCATCGGCGAACGCCAATGCCGACGGCCAGTTCGAGCAAGAGCAGTAGGAGCTGATTCCCCGTGCGTGTCAACCGGATCCTGCTCTCCACCTCCCTCGTCGTCGTCGCCCTGGTCCTCCAGGTCAGCGTCCTGTCCAGACTCCATCTCCCAGGCGCCGTCCCCGACATCCTGCTGCTGACCGTCCTGGGCCTCGCCATGGTCTACGGCCATGTCGGCGGCGCCCTCGTCGGGTTCGGCGCGGGACTCCTCGCCGACCTCGCGCCCCCCGCGGACCACGCCGCAGGGCGCTACGCGCTGGTGCTGTGCGTCATCGGCTACCTCGCGGGCCTCGCCAAGCCGGAGAACGGCCGTCTGAAG
Source organism: Streptomyces sp. (assembly GCA_013361925.1). Classification (GTDB taxonomy): domain Bacteria; phylum Actinomycetota; class Actinomycetes; order Streptomycetales; family Streptomycetaceae; genus Streptomyces. Next base: position 5,429 of record JABFXD010001019.1, read on the forward strand.
TCGGCCACCGGCCCGATGGTCGTCGTGGTCGTCGCCGCCCTCGGCACGACACTGCTGTACGCCGGTGTCGGCGCCCTCGTCGGCGACACCGCCGCCCGTCATGTCGGCCTCGGCAGCCTGCTGTTCACGGCCGCGCTCTACGACCTGCTGCTCGCGCCCTTCGTCGTCCCCGGCATCATGTGGCTCGCCCGCCGCGCCGAGAACGACCCGCTCGCGGAGACCAGCTCCTCCGCCAAGAAGGCCACCGACATCTC
>JABFXD010001030.1 GCA_013361925.1 Streptomyces sp.
GGCGGACGACGCCACCGAGAACACCAAGGGCCCCTACTTCAAGGACGCGGACGGCAAGACCGTACGCACCCTGACGGGCCTGGAGACCGACGCCAACGGTCTGTTGAAGCTGCCGAAGCTCTACGCGGACGACACCACCGGCACGTTCCTGCTCCGCGTGAACACCGCGGGCGGCGCGGTCCTGACCGTCGAACTGACGGTCGCGGTGCCCGCCGAGTCCACGGAGTCACCGAGCCCGTCGGCCAGCCCCAGCGCATAGTTCGCAGTACGACCAGGACGGCGCCCTTCTTCGGAGGGGCGCCGTCGTCGTGTGCAACGTGTTCTCATCTCGGCCGCCCGTTGCTACGGTGCCGGATCTGACGATGTATCAGCTCCAGGTGTCTGTCGGGAGGCCGTCATGCGTGCCCTGATCGCCGCCGCGATCGGCCTGGCCGTCGCGCTCGCCCTGGTGTTCACGATCACCGCGATGGGCTCGCCGGCCGGCAGGACCTCGCCCAAGCCGCTGCTCACGACCGTGCCGTCACACCCGTAACCGCCCGGGAGGGAGGCCGAGATGCGCCGCAAGGCCAGCCTGATCCTGCTCGCCCTCGCCGTGTTCTTCGCGGCGCTGTCCCCGATGCTGCGCTGGTACGCCTTCCCGCGCCTGGCCAAGATCCCGGCCGACCAGTACCAGGACATGGTCCTGGAGGCGAAGGACGCCACCCTCGTCGACAACGCCTTGCAGGAGAAGAAGGTCTCCAAGATCACCATCGTGCAGACCCTCAAGGGCAACGTGGAGGCCTCGGAGAAGATCGAGAAGACGCTGGGCCGGGACGTCGTCGTCTGGGACAGCCTGTCCTACGCCCAGGACCCCGACGGCAAGATGGTCGCCTACATCCCCGAGCGCTACATCTTCGACGCCCACAGCCAGGCCCCCGTCCACGCCACCGGCGAGATGGTCGACGGCGACCCGGTCAAACGCGAGGGCATCGAGTTCAAGTGGCCCTTCCTGACCGAGAAGCGGGACTACGAGTACTTCGACGCCCAGACCCGCACCAGCAGCCCCATCCACTACAAGGGGACGCGGAACTTCCGCGGTCTGGACGTCTACTACTTCGAGCAGACCATCCCCTGGACCCAGGTGAAGTTCCCCAAGAAGCTGCCGGTCGCGGGCATCACCCCCGAACAGATCGCCAAGACGGGCATGACCCGCTGGTACACCACGGTCCGCAGGTTCTGGGTCGAGCCCGTCACCGGCGCCCCCGTCTACGGCGAGGAGATCCACAAGGAGGAACTCCGCGGCGGCACCCTCCTCGGCGACCGCGAGAAGGTCACCGCGTTCGACGGGCACGTGAAGATGCGCGAGGACTACATCGAGCACACGGTCGCCATGGTCAAGTCCAACCGGCTGCTGGTCCTGATGATGACGACGTACCTCCCCTGGGGCTTTCTGACCCTCGCGGTCCTGCTCCTCGCCCTCTCCCTGTGGCTGGAGGCCCGCAGCCGCCGCCCGGACGACCCCGTGCCCACGACCGCCGACGAACCCGAACCGGTCACCGCCTGAGACGCGCGTTCGTGTGCCGCGTGGGCTCGGCGGACGCCGGGTCCTCCGGCCACGGATGCTTCGGATACCGGCCGCGCAGCTCCGCCCGCACGCCCTTGTAGCCGTCCTTCCAGAAGGAGGCGAGATCGGCGGTGACGGCCGCGGGCCGCCCGGCGGGGGAGAGGAGATGGACGAGCAGCGGCACCCCGGCGATCCGGGGCGACTCCTGCAGCCCGAACATCTCCTGCAACTTGACGGCGAGAACCGGCTGTTCCGGCTCCGCGTAGTCGATCCGGATCCTGGACCCGCTCGGCACCGCGATCCGTTCGGGCGCGAGCTCGTCGAGCCGCCCCGCCTCACCCGACGCCCACGGAAGCAGCCGGTTGAGCCCCTCCCCGGCGTCGATCCGCGCCAGATCGCCCCGCCGCCGCGCACGGCTCAGCTCCGGCTCCAACCACTCGTCCACGCGCGCGTGGAGCGCGTCGTCGGACACATCGGGCCAGGGCGCGCCGAGGTGCAGCCGCAGAAAGGCGAGCCGCTGCCGCAGTACGCCGGCCTCCGGCGACCAGCGCAACAACCCCAGCCCCTCCTGCCGCAGCCCTTCGAGCAGCGCCTCGCGTACGAGGCCGGCGTCGGCGTCCTTCAACGGCCGTGCGGTCAGCTCGATCGCCCCGAGCCGCTCGACGCGCCGCGCGACGACGTCCCCGTCGGCCCAGTGGACCTCCTGAGCCTCGGAGTACATCGACGCGCAGGCCGCCCGCGCCGTCTCCTCGTCCACGCCCGCGGCGAGCTGCACCCGCGCGTGCCCTTTCCCGACGGGCCGATCAGCGACGGCCACCGCGATCCAGGGGGCACCGCGCAACGCGGAACCGTCCGACAGCTCGGCACGGGTACCGGACGCCATGAGATAGGAGCCACCGTCGGCCTTGGCGACCCGCTCGGGGAAGGCGAGGGCGGCGACGAGTCCGGCGCGACGGTCGTCGCCGCTGACGTTCGTCGGCACGGGAAGAGAGTCACGGGTGGGCGAGTCGGAAAACCCGGTGGAGACGGCCCGTAGTCGCCGTACCTCGGTCCGCCAGCGCCCCGCGTAGGCGTCGCCTCCACGCCGAGCGGTCCGAAGAGCAGCCGCGAGATCGTCGCCGTACTCCCGCGGAACGTCCTCCGACAGCAACGCCACCACCTCCGCAGCGTCCTCGGGAGCGTCCAGCAGCGCCCTCCCCAGCCGGGGATGCAGTCCCATCCGGGCCAGCCGCACGCCCCGTTCCGTGGCCCGCCCGGCGGAGTCCACCGCGTTCACCGCCGCGAGAGCGCCCCGCGCCGCCGCCATCGCCCCGCCCGGCGGCGGATCCAGCAGCGCCAGCCCGGACGCGTCGGGATCGCCCCAGCAGGCGGCCTGGAGCGCGAACGCCGTCAGGTCGGCCACCTTGATCTCAGGTGCCGGGAACAGCGGCAGACGCGCGTCCTCGGCCTCGGCCCAGCACCGGTACACCGCCCCCGGCGCCTCACGCCCGGCCCGGCCCGCCCGCTGCCGCCCGGCCGCCCGTGAGGCCCGTACGGTCGTCAGCGCGCTCAGCCCGCGCGCGTGATCGACCCGCGGCTCCCGGGCCAGCCCGGAGTCCACGACCACCCGTACCCCGGGAACCGTCAGCGAGGACTCGGCGACGGACGTCGCCAGCACCACCCGGCGCCGCTGCGCCGGAGCCAACACGGCGTCCTGCACGGCCGCCGGGGCACGCCCGTGCACCTGGAGCACCTCGACGTCCCCGAGGCCGCCCAGCTGTCCGGCGACCCGCGCGATCTCCCCGACGCCCGGCAGGAAGCACAGCACGTCCCCCGTCCGCTCGGCCAGCGCCCGCCGTACCACCGACGCCACGTGCGCGAGCAGCGCCGGATCGACCCGCAGACCGTGCGGCGGCCGGACCGGCCTGACCGGCGGCGCCCACACCACGTCCACCGGATACGAGACCCCCGCCGCCGCCACGACCGGCGCCCCGCCCAGCAGCCGCGCCCAGCCCTCCGCGTCCGTCGTCGCCGACGCGGCCACCAGCCGCAGCTCCGGCCGCAGCGCCTGCCGTACGTCCCACAGGAACGCGGCGGAGGTGTCCGCGTCCAGATGCCGTTCGTGGCACTCGTCCAGCACCACCACGTCCACGCCCGTGAGCTCCTGGTCCCGCTGGAGCCGCTGGAGCAGCACACCGGTCGTGACGACCTCCACGCGCGTGTGCCGCCCGACGACCCGCTCCCCGCGCACGGTGTAGCCGACGCTGTCACCGGCCTTCTCGCCCAGCAGCCACGCCATCCGCCGGGCGGCGGCACGGGCGGCGATACGACGCGGCTCGGCAACGACCACCCGCCGCGCGGGAGCGCCGGCGTCCAGGAGACCCGCCAGGACCAGCGGCACGAGGGTGGTCTTGCCGGTGCCGGGCGGCGCGACGAGGACGGCGGTGCCGTGGTCGTCCAGCGCCGTACGCAGGGCGGGCAGAGCGGAACGTACGGGCAACCGGTCGAGGGCGTCGCTGCGGATCACCTCACCAGTCTCGGGCACGTCGCTGTCGCTATCGTCACCGCATGCCACTGCCCGAAGAAGACATGCCACTGCCTGACGAGGACATGACGCTCGACCACCACCTGGGCGGCGTCGCCCAGTCCGTGGGCGCGCAGGGGAAGCTCACCCGCCTCGTGGCCCGACGGCTGAAGAAGGACGTACGGGAGATCCGCGTCGACACCGACCTGGCGCCGGAGGCGGCGCTGGCGCTGGCGGAGCGGGTGGTGGCGGGCTGTGTGCCGCCGCTGGCCGTCGTGGCCCTCCCCGGCGGCGGCCACGCCGTCCGCGCGGTCATGGGGACCGGGTTCGGCGGGCTCAACCCGGCCGTCGTCACGCTCGTCGTCACCGCGGCCGACGGCGTGGGCAGCGCGGTCCACGTCCGGGGCGCCGCCAGGGAGGGGCTGATCAAGCAGCGCGGTGGTCAGCGGGCCGTCGAGGAGATCGTGTCCCGCTGGCTGGCCGAGGACCCCACCGCCGGTCCCGAGACCGACCTGCCGGACTGAGGGCCCCGGCCACCGCCGCGGGTCAGCTCCTGGCGTCCCGCTCGCACACGAAGATCGCCGTTCCCGGGATCAGATTCCCGCGCAGCGGCGACCAGCCGCCCCACTCCGAGGTGTTCCAGACCGGCCACTCCGGCTCCACCAGGTCCACGAGACGGAACCCCGACGCCACGACGTCCCGCACGCGGTCGCCGATCGTGCGGTGATGCTCGACGTACACCGCGCGGCCCTGCTCGTCCTGCTCGACGTACGGCGTGCGGTCGAAGTAGGAGGCGGAGACGCTCAGCCCCTCGGGGCCCGGCTCGTCCGGGAACGCCCAGCGGATCGGGTGCGTCACCGAGAACACGAAACGGCCGCCGGGGCGCAGCACCCGCCGCACCTCCGCCAGGACCCGCACCGGGTCGGCGACGAAGGGCAGCGCCCCGTACGCCGAGCACGCCAGGTCGAAGGAGGCGTCCGCGAAGGGGAGGGCGCCGGCGTCGGCGCAGACCAGGGGGAAGGCGCCGCCGATGCGCAGGGCGTGCTGGAGCTGGCGGTGCGAGATGTCGAGCGCGACCGGGCGGGCGCCCTGCGCGGCGAGCCAGCGCGAGCACTGGGCCGCGCCGGCGCCGATCTCCAGGACCCGCTTGTCCTTGAGGTCCTCCGCCGGGCCGAGCAGCTCGACCTCCACCTCGTCCACGCCCTCGGGACCCCACACGAAGCGGTCGTCGCCGAGGAACGTGCCGTGTTCCACCTGGTACTCGTCGGCGTTCCGGTCCCACCAGCCGCGGTTGGCCCGGGAGCTCTCGGCGGCTCCGGCGTCGCGCCGCGTGGCCTCCGGCTCGAACTCGGACTCGGAAGAAGTGGGCTCTTGGATGATCGGCTCCCTCGTCGTACTCTTCCCTCCAACCCGTCCCCACGGGTGTCACGGAAGAGGTGTCTCAGGCCTGCGTGGCCTCCAGAGACAGTTCTTGTGCCGGGTATGCGGCGATCCGCCCCGGGTGTGCGCCTTCGCGCATTGACCCTGCCCGGCTGCCCCCGTATGCTACAAGTTGCGCTGCGGGCCTGCGCACCTCAGACGTAGCAGGCTGCGCTCGCATCTGTTGTATGTCCCC
>JABFXD010000869.1 GCA_013361925.1 Streptomyces sp.
TCCTCGCCGTGCCGGGACGCCAAACGCCGCAGGCCCGCGATGATCGGCTGGTTGGCGGCCATCATCTCGGCCGTGAAGCGGGGGTGGCGGGCGCGCAGGTCGTCCGGTTCGAAGCCCTCGCCCGGCGTCAGCGTCCCGGTCAGGAAGCCGTTGCCCAGCGGCATCGCCGCCAGGAAGCCGATCCCCCGGGCCGCGCACCACGGCAGCAGCGACTCCAGCGCCTCCGGCGACCACACCGACAGCTCCGCCTCCACCGCGCTCACCGGGAAGACCTGCTGCACCCGCTGGAGCTGCTTGATCGTCGCGTCGTACAGACGCGCCCCGGACCGGCGGCCACCCCGTGCGCCCATCGCGCAGAAGCCCAGCGCCCGCACCTTTCCCGCCCGCACCAGCTCCGCCATCGCGCCCCAGGTCTCCTCGACCGGGACCTCGGGGTCCGCGCGATGCAGCTGGTAGAGGTCGATGACATCGGTCTGCAGGCGCCGCAGTGAGGCGTCGCACGCCCGTTTCACATAGCCGGGGCGGCCGTTGGCCACGACGTGCTGCTCGCCCACCAGCAGACCGACCTTGGTCGACACGAACGCGTCCTCGCGCCGCTCCTTCAACACCCGCCCCACCAGCAGCTCATTGGTGAACGGGCCGTACATGTCGGCCGTGTCCAGGAGCGTCGTGCCCGCGTCGAGCGCTGTGTGCACGGCCCGCAGCGACTCCTCGCCCCGCTGCCGTGACCCGCTGTACGCCCAGCTCATCGGCATACAGCCGAGTCCGACGGCCCCCACCGCGAGTGCCCCCGCGCCGATCGTCCTGCGCTCCACCTGCTCGTGACCCTCCTCTTCCGGCACCCCACAACCTAACCTCTGCGTGCTCACACGCCTGACATAGCCTCGTGACCATGAGCGCTGACGTGTGGCTTCCCATCCCGCCGGACGAGATCGCGGGGCTTCCCGAGGGCCCCCGCTACCTGTTCTGGGACGGGGGTGAGACAGGGGAGCAGGAGTATCCCGGGGACCCGGCCGACTGCGTCGTCTACGTGGTGCCGTACATGAAGCGGCAGCCCGTGAAGGTCCGCCCGCTGAAGGAGATGCGCAACCTCCAGCTGGTCCAGACGCTCACCGCCGGCGTCGACGACGTCATGGCACAGCTGTCCGACCTCGCACCCGGCGTACGGCTGTGCAACGCGCGCGGTGTGCACGAGGCGAGCACCGCCGAGCTCGCCCTCACCCTGACGCTCGCCTCCCTGCGTGGCATCCCCGGTTTCGTGCGGGCCCAGCAACAGGAGCACTGGCAGGGCGACTTCCATCCCGCGCTCGCCGACAAGAACGTCCTCATCGTCGGGTACGGGTCCATCGGGGCCGCCATCGAGGACCGGCTCGTACCGTTCGAGGTCGCGCGGGTGGCGCGCGTCGCGCGCTCCGCGCGCACTACGGAGCGCGGACCGGTGCACCCGCTCACCGATCTGCCCGCCCTCTTGCCCGAGGCGGACGTCGTCATCCTCTCCACGCCGCTGAACGACTCCACCCGCTCCCTGGTGAACGGGGAGTTCCTGGCCCGGATGAAGGACGGCGCCCTCCTCGTGAACGTCGCGCGCGGAGGCGTCGTCGACACCAAGGCGCTCCTCGCCGAGCTGGAGAGCGGCCGTCTCACCGCCGCCCTGGACGTGGTGGACCCCGAACCGCTCCCCGCGGGGCACCCTCTCTGGCAGGCGCCGGGCGTCCTCATCAGCCCGCACGTCGGCGGACCCACGTCCGCGTTCCTGCCGCGCGCAAAGCGGCTCCTGGTGGACCAGTTGGGACGTTTCGTGAACCAGGAGCCCCTGCGCAACGTGATCCTTACGACGGGTTCTGGGGGCGCGTAGATCCGCGGAGCAACAACCGTGTAATCCGCTTCCGGTACCCTCCGCAACCTCCCGGACGCGGTCCGTGCTCACATCGCCGCTGGTCGTCACGGAGCGTAGAGGAACTATGTCCCTGAGTGACGAGACTGGTGTATCGTCCCGACAGGGGCTGCGCCGCGCACCGTTCGGCGCCGGGGACGCACATTTCAGACTGTGAGGGGGGCGACGGGCGATGCACGGCCTATGGACGAGCGATCCGACGCGGCGGGGCAGCCGGCGGCGACCCTGGCACACGACCGCGCGCAGACGCGGTCACCACGGCAGCCACAACTGCCGTCACAGCCATCACCACCGCAGGCACAGCGGCCGCAAGAGGCATGCGCACCCAGCGACCCGGGAGCCGCTGGACCCCGGGGCACAGCGGACCTGGAGGGTCCGGTGAGCTCGCCGCCGCCCCCCACGACCACCCTCAACGGAGCGCTGCGGGACCGGCCTTCGCCAGGGTTGCTGCTGTCCCGCCCGCCGTCCTCCGGCAGCGGGGCGAGCCTGGTCCACCAACTCGTTCTGGCCCTGATCTGCGCGGGATACGCCGTCGGTTCCGCGCTCGGCTGGGGTTCGGACGAACTCGCCCTGATCATGGGCGACTTCGGGCTGAGCGCCGCGGCGGGCATCGCCGCCGTGTCCTGCTTCCTCTACGCCCGTCGACGCCGGATCCGCTTTCGACCGGCCTGGCTGCTGTTCGCGCTCTCCTCGGCCATGGCCTCCCTCGGCAACCTGGTCTGGGGGTGGTACGAGGTCGTTCTGGAACGACCGGTGCCGAGCCCCAGTTACGCCGACGCCTTCTTCCTGTGCTTCGCGCCGCCCGCCATCGTGGGGCTGCTGGTCCTCGCCAAGCGACCGGTGACGAGGGCTGGTTGGGTCTGTCTCGCGCTCGACGCCTGGCTGATCGGCGGTTCGCTGCTCACGCTGTCGTGGAGCCTCGCGCTCGCCCAGGCGGCCAAGTCCGAGGGCCCCAGCGTCGCGCACACCGCGCTCTCGCTGGCGTATCCGCTGCTCGACATCGCCCTGGTCAGCATGGTGCTCGCGCTGCACTTCCGGCGCTCGGCGGTCAACCGCTCCGCGGTCAACACCGCGATCGGCGCGCTCGCCCTGACCGTGATGTGCGACGCCCTGTTCACCTCACCGCTGCTGCACAACAACTACCGCTCGGGCCAGCTGCTGGACGCGGGCTGGTTCGCCGGCTCGCTGCTCCTCGCCTACGCCCCCTGGGCCGCGCCCCGGCACGGGCAGCCGGACGACGAGCCCCACACGCGCGTGGTGCACGAACACCTGCCGAGGCGGCCCGGCGGCATCCATCACCACCCGCCCGCACAGCCGCCGGGAGGCGATCACGGCCGGTATCCGGCCGCCCGGCCGATCGCCGGCTCTCTGGCCGCCCTCACGCCCTACCTCGCCGCCGCCGTGTGCACGCTGGGCATCCTCTACAACGTGCTCAACGGCCGCAGCGTCGACCGCGTGGTGCTGCTCACCTGCGGCACCGTCGTGCTCGCCCTCGTGGTGCGCCAGGGCATCATGCTGCTCGACAACATCACCCTCACCCAGGAACTGGCCCAGAAGGAGAGCCACTTCCGCTCCCTGGTGCAGGGGTCCAGCGACGTCATCATGATCGCCGCGCCCAACGGCATCCTCCGCTACGTCTCCCCGGCCGCCGCCGGGGTCTACGGACGCACCGCCGAGGAGCTCGTCGGTACGGAACTGGCCCATCTCATCCACCCGGAGGACCTGGGCTGCGTGGTGCACGAGGTGCGCCGCTTCCTCGCCGCCAGCCCGCCCGAGGAACCCACCACCCGCATCGAGTGCCGCTTCAAGTCCGGCGACGGCGGCTGGCTCAACGTGGAGTCCACCGTCAACCGTCACCACGGCGGCCTCATCTTCAACAGCCGGGACGTGACCGAGCGGGTGCGCCTTCAGGCGCAGCTCCAGCACAACGCCGAGCACGACCCGCTCACCGACCTGCCCAACCGCGCCCTGTTCACCAAACGCGTCCAGCAGGCCCTGTCCGGCCGCCGTTCCTCCGACCGCGGCACCGCCGTCCTCTTCATCGACCTGGACGGCTTCAAGGCCGTCAACGACACGATCGGCCACCAGGCCGGGGACGAACTGCTCGTCCAGGCCGCCCGCAGACTCCAGGACGCGGTCCGCTACGGCGACACCGCCTCCCGGCTGGGCGGCGACGAGTTCGCGGCCCTGATCGTCGGCGACGGCACCCGGGACCGCTCCGCCAGGGAACGCCACATCCTGGAGCTCGCCGACCGGCTCAGGATCACGCTCTCGCAGCCCTACCTCATCGACGGCAACGATGTCCGGGTCGCCGCCTCCATCGGCGTCGCCTTCTCCGAGCCGGGCCTCGGCGCGGGTGAGATCCTGCGCAACGCCGACCTGGCGATGTACCGCGCCAAGTCGGCCGGAAAGGGCCGCGTCGAGCTGTACGCGCCGCAGATGCAACAGGACGTCGTACGCAAGGCGGAACTGGCCACCCGGCTGCGTGCCGCGCTGCACGACGGCGAGTTCGCGCTGCTGCACCAGCCCGTGGTCTGTCTGGAGGACGGCCGGATCACCTCGGTCGCCGCCCAGGCGCGCTGGCGTTCCTCGCAGGGTGTCCTGTTCACGCCCGCCGAGTTCCTGCGGGTGGCCGAGGACAGCGACAAGACGCAGGAACTCGGCCGCTGGATCCTTGAGGAGGCCGTGGGTCAGGCCGCCGAGCGCACCGGGACCGGGGTGTCCGTGCCGGTGACGGTCCGGATGAGTGCCCGCCGGCTCCTCGACCGGTCGCTGCCGCCCGGCTCGATCGAGGCGCTGCTGACCCGGCACGGACTGCCGTCCGGGTCCCTGCTGATCGAGCTGTCCGAGACCGACCCCCGGGTCTCCCTGGACGAGCTGGAGCGCCGGCTGGCCGCGCTGCGGCGGCTCGGTGTCCGGATCGCGCTCGACGGCTTCGGCAGCGGTTACGCGGCGATCACGGCCCTGCGCAGACTCCCCGTGGACGTGCTCAAGCTCGACCGCAGCCTGGTCGACGGGGTGGTGGAGTCCGCGCGGCTGCACAAGATCACCAGCGGGCTGCTCAGGATCGCCGGGGATCTCGGGTTGCAGTCCGTGGCCGACGGCGTGGACCTGCCGGAGCAGGTCGTGGCACTGCGGGCGATGGGCTGCACACACGGCCAGGGGATGGCGTTCTCCGGTCCGTTGGACGAGTACCGGCTGCGCCGGGCGCTCACTTCCGGCCACTTTCCGGTGCCGCACGGACCGGCCGAACCCGCGTTCGCGGGGGGTGGCGCGGGGGTGTACACAAGTGGTGTCCCCGCCGTACTCGGGGGCGGAACCGCTGTCCTCGGAGGCGGAAGTGCCCTTCGCTCACATAATGAGACTCCCGTCCCACCCACTTGACACGTGGTGTGCGCCGGGGGGAGGGTCATTGCCATGCGCACCCGAATTCTCGTACTTGGAAAGCGCGTCGGCTGAAGCTGAGCCTCGACCGCTCAGCGACCACTCCCGGCGCGCTCCCCTCGCTTGCCTTACGGCACGAGGGGTTTTTTGTTGCACAGGTACCGAGCGTAAAACCGCTCAAACCGCACGAACATCGCAAAAACCCTCAGCATCGAGAAGAGAATGACGATGACCGAGCAGGCCACCGGGGCCCACCATCCGCAGCCGCGGCCCCGATCCGGAGGACAGCAGTCCCCTCCCGAGAGCGTCACGGGCGCGAAGTCGCTCATCCGTTCGCTTGAAGAGGTCGGCGTCGACACGGTATTCGGTATCCCCGG
>JABFXD010000766.1 GCA_013361925.1 Streptomyces sp.
GGTCGACGTCCTGTGGGCGGCCGTCGACCTGGCGGAGTCGGGGGCCAACTCCAAGGAGTACGAGGCGGTCGCGGCGCTGCTGCGGGAGGGCGCGCAGGCATCCGGTGACACCCGGACCGAGGCACGGGCCTCGGTGGCGCTCGCCTTCGTGCACCAGCACTCCGACAGCAGGTTCGACATCGCCTCCCAGGAGGCGGAGCGCGCCTCCGAGCTGGCACGCGAGGCCGAGGACCCGCTCACGGGCTGCTGGGCCGCGAACATCGGCGGTGTGATCGCGCTCTACCAGAACCGGAACGAAGAGGGCATGGCGTACTTCACCCATGCCATCGAGAGCTTCCGCGCCCTCGGCGACCGCCCGGGCGAGGCGAGCGCGCTGTGCAACCTCTCGCGCATCCATCTGGCCACCGGGCGGACGGAGAGCGCGGTCGAGCTGGCGCAGCAGGGCACGGGCATGTACGACGACATGGACCACGCCTTCAAGGGCGCCAACGGCCGGTACGCGCTGGGGCTGGCCCTCACCCAGAGCGGCAGGCTGACCGAGGCGACCGAGTGCCTCCAGCAGGCCCTCCAAGTGTTCCGCGACAGCCGCCAGCGCCTCTGGGAGGGCATGACGCTGTTCCGGCTGGCCGAGCTGGACCTGGCGGCCCGGCGTCCGGCGCAGGCCGCGGCACACGCCGAGACGGCGCTGAGTCTGCTGCGCGGCATCGGCGGCGAATGGCGGCACGGCAACGTCCTGACGGTGCTCGGACGCGCCCTGGGCGGGATCGGACAGCTCGGCCGGGCCCAGGTGTGCTGGCGTGAAGCCCTGGATATCTTCGAGGCGTTGGGCTCGGTGGAGGCGGAAGAGGTCCGAAGCCTGCTGCGCCCGAGGGCGGTTGCCTGAGCCGGACCGCCCTGACCGGGGGGAACGCACGTTCATCATTCGTTTATCGCCGCCCGGCACTCTCAGCTGTGTCGAGCCGTCGCGTCGGGGGGCAGACGGAGCGACGACGGGCCGGGCCTCTAGGGTGAACCGGCCCAGCTGGGTCCGCCCGGAAACACTCGGGGGAGTCGCCGGGTGGACCCAGCCCATCCATCGCACCACACTGTCAGGGGAGCCAGCGACATGAGCGACGAGACCAGCACGGACAACGTGCACGCCACGGACGAGCCGACCGGCGACGCGACGACCGACAACGTCCACGCCACCACCGAGCCCGTCACCATCAAGAACGTGCACGCCACGAGCGACCCGCTCAAGCTGAGCGCGGACACGGGCGAGGCCACCACGGACAACGTCCACGCCACGGACAACCCGGCCTGACCCACACGAACCTTTTCCCACACGGGGATCGGCCGCGGCGGCGCGGAGGGGGAGCCGTCGCGGCCGATGCATGTCCGGGACGGCGACAAGGGCCGGCTCAGCCGGCCGACGTCCGCCGCAGCTCCCCCTTCACCACCTTTCCGCTCGCGTTCCGAGGCAGCTCCCCCACGAACTCCACCACCCTCGGCACCTTGTAGTTCGCCATCTCGCGCCGCGCCCAGGCGATCAGGTCGTCGCCGGTCAGCACAGCGCCCTCGCGGCGGACCACGTACGCCTTGCCGACCTCGCCCAGTCGGGCGTCCGGTACGCCGATCACCGCGACGTCGGTGACGTCCGGGTGCAGGCCGAGGAGTTGCTCTATCTCCGCCGGGTACGCGTTGAAGCCGCCGACGATGAACATGTCCTTGAGGCGGTCGGTGATGCGGAGGTTCCCGGCGGGGTCGAGGACACCCACGTCGCCCGTGCGCAGCCAGCCGTCCGGAGTCAGCGTCTCCGCCGTCGCCGCCTCGTCCTCGAAGTAGCCGCGCATGACGTTGAAGCCGCGGACCAGGACCTCGCCGGGTGCGCCGAGCGGTGCCTCGACGCGGACCTCCGTACCCGGGATCGCGCGGCCCGAGGTCGAGGCGATCACCGACGGCGGGTCGCCGCGCCGGCACATCGTGACGATGCCGCTCGCCTCCGAGAGGCCGTACGCGGTCAGCACGGTCGCCACCCCGAGCTCGTCCCGCAGGCGTTCGACCAGGGTCAGGGGGACGACCGCGGCGCCCGTCACCACCAGGCGCAGGGCCGAAAGGTCGTACGACGTCCTCGCCGGGTGGTCGAGGAGGGACTGGAGCAGGGTGGGCGGGCCCGGCAGGACCGAGACGCCCTCCGACGCCACGTTCGCCAGCACCGTGTCCACGTTGAACACCGGCTGCGGGATCATCGTCGCGCCCCGCATCAGAGAGGCGATCACGCCCGCCTTGTAGCCGAAGGTGTGGAAGAACGGGTTCACGATGAGGTAGCGGTCGCCCTGTCTGAGCCCCGCCAGGTCGCTCCAGATCTCGTACGCCCGCAGGGTCTGCGCGTGCGTGATCACCGCGCCCTTGGGGCGGCCCGTCGTACCGGACGTGAAGACGATGTCCGACGCGCGCGACCCGTCCACCCCGGCCGAACGCTCCCTCACCTCCGCCGACCCCACGCCCTCCCCGCTCGCCAGGAAGTCCTTCCAGGTGCGGTACTCCGCCGGGGCGTCGTCCGAGAGGACCACCACCTGCTCCAGGAAGCCGCCCAGCGCCGGCAGCCCCTCCCCCACCGCCCGCCGCAGTGAGGCCACGTACGACGTCCCCAGGAACGTCCCCGTCACGAACAGCATCCGCGCCCCGCTGCGGCGCAGCACGTCCGCCGCCTCCGTCCCCTTGAAGCGGGTGTTGAGGGGGACGAGGACCGCGCCCGCCGACACCGCGCCGAGCGCCGCCACGATCCAGTCGAGGCTGTTCGGCGCCCAGATCGCGACCCGGTCGCCGGGTTCGACGCCGTTCGCGAGACAGGCCGCCGCGGCGCGCTCGACGCGGGCGCCCAACTCGGCGTACGACACCCGCGTACGGCCCTCCACCACCGCCTCGACGTCCGGGTACCGCTCCACCGCGGACCGGACGAGTCCCGGAATGCCGCCCCACTCCAGATCACCGCGCATCGCACGCCTCCCAACCCCGGAGCTGACTACCCGTCAGATTAGCTGTACCCTGACGGCCTGTCAGCAGCCCTTCAGCAGTGTGGAGGTGTGCGCATGGCCGGGATCAAGGACGCCACCGCGATCGTCGGGATAGGACAGACCGCCTTCGCCAAGCAACTCCCCGAGGACGAACGCACCCTCGCCTGCCGTGCCGTGGTCGCCGCCCTCGACGACGCCGGCATCGCGCCCGGCGAGGTCGACGCCCTCGCCTCCTTCACCATGGAGGAGACGGACGAGGTCGAGCTCGCGAAGGCCGTCGGGTTCGGGGATCTCACCTACTTCAGCCGGGTCGGGTACGGAGGCGGCGGCTCCTGCGCCACCGTCGCGCATCTCGCCGCCGCCATCGCCGCCGGTCAGGCCACGGTGGGTGTCGCCTGGCGGTCACGCAAGCGGGGCAGCGGGCCCCGGCCCTGGCGCAACACCGTCACCCAACTCCCCACCCCCGCCCAGTGGACCCGGCCCTTCGGACTGCTCCGGCCGGTCGACGAGATCGCGATGCTGACGCGCCGCTATCTGCACGAGTACGGGGCGACCCGCGACCATCTCTTCAACGTCGCCCTCGCCTGCCGGAACAGGGCCAACCAGAATCCGGCGGCCGTCATGTACGAGCGGCCCCTCACCCGCGAGATGTACATGACCGCCCGCTGGATCAGCGAGCCGCTCTGCCTCTTCGACAACTGCCTGGAGACGGACGGGGCGTTGGCGTGTGTCGTGGTCAGCAGGGAGCGGGCGGCCGACTGCCGCAGACCTCCCGTCTACGTCCACTCCGCCGCCCAGGGCCTGCCCGCCCAGCATCACGGCATGGTCAACTACTGGAACGACGACCCCCTCACCGGACCGGCCTGGGCAGCCGCCCGACACCTGTGGAAACACGCCGACTTCACCCCCGAGGACATCGACGTCGCCCAGATCTACGACGCGTTCACCGCCCTCATCCCGCTCTCCCTTGAGGGGTACGGGTTCTGCGGGCGGGGGGAGGGCGGCGCGTTCACCGAGCAGGGGGCGCTGGAGAGCGGGGGCCGGCTGCCGATCAACACCGGTGGCGGCGGGCTCAGCGAGGCCTACGTCCACGGCTTCAACCTCATCAACGAAGGGGTGAAGCAGCTCAGAGGGACCAGTACCGCCCAGGTGCCGGGCGCCGCCACCTGTCTGGTCACCGCCGGTGAGGGCGTCCCCACCTCGGCCCTGCTGCTGACGAACAGGAGCTGACCATGCTGTCCCCCGCCATCGACCCCGAGGGCGCCCCCTTCTGGCAGTACGCCGCCCGGGGCGAACTCCGGGTCCAGGCCTGCGCCGACTGCGGCGAACTCCGCTTCCCGCCCCGCCCCTGCTGTCCCCACTGCCAGTCCTTCGGCACCGAGTGGCGGCGGATGTCCGGGCAGGGACGGGTGTGGTCGTACGTCGTCCCCCATCCGCCGCTGCTGCCGGACTACGCCGCGCAGGCGCCGTACAACGTGATCGTCGTCGAGCTCGACGAGGCGCCGCGGATCCGGCTGGTCGGCAACCTGGTCACCGAGCCCGGGGCCCGGCTGGACTCGCTGCCGGTCGAGCGCCTGCGCATCGGCGCCCGGGTGCGGTTCGTGACCGACCCCGGGACCGGGCTGCCGCAGTGGGTCCTGGAGCGGCCATGAGCCTTCGGGTCAGCACCGACAAGGACACCGGTGTCGCCGTCGTCACCCTCGACCGGCCGGAGCGTCTCAACGCCGTCGACCTGGAGCTGAGGGACGAACTCCGGGCGACCTGGCGTGCGTTGCGGTTCGACGACTCCGTGCGGGCCGTCGTCCTCACCGGCGCCGGAGAGCGCGCGTTCTGCACCGGCCTCGACCGGGACGCGGAGGTCCCGCAGCCCACCTCCCCCTACATGGCCGACGATCCGCTGCTGCGGGTCGGGCCCAAGTCCAACGACCTCTGGAAACCCGTCGTCGCCGCCGTGCGGGGCATGGCCTGCGGGGGCGCGTTCTATCTGCTCGGCGAGAGCGAGTTCGTCGTCGCCGATCCGGACGCCACCTTCTTCGACCCGCACACCACCTACGGCATGGTCAGCGCGTACGAGTCGGTGCTCATGGCGCAGCGGATGCCGTACGGGGAGGTCGCCCGGATGATGCTGATGGGGACGGCGGAGCGGATGTCCGCGCGGCGGGCGTACGACATCGGGCTCGTCTCCGAACTCAGTGGCCCGGGTGAGGTGTTGAGTGTCGCCGTCGCCCGTGCCGCCGTCATCGCCGAGCAGCCGACGGCCGGGGTGCAGGGCACCGTACGGGCCCTGTGGGCGGCCCGGGAGGCGGCACTCACCGCCGGTTTCGCACAGGCGCCGCACCTGATCGCGCTGGGCAACCTGCCCGGAGACCGCCAGGCGGAGCTGTTCTCCGCCCGACGCCGGGCCTTCAGGACACGCTGACGACCTGCGCCTCGCCGAGTGACCGCGCGCTCCCGTCGAGTCGACGGCCGCCGTCCGGAACCCCTTCCAAGTGCTCGGTTCGACGGCCGTCACCAGCCGCCTACGCGGTTCTGGCCGTTCCCGTGCCCTTCTCCGCGTCCAGTGCGTACACACAGCGGTCCTTGCTGCACGCGTACACGACGCCGTCCTTGACCACCGGGGCGCCGGTGATCTCGCCGCCGGTCGCCAGC
>JABFXD010000687.1 GCA_013361925.1 Streptomyces sp.
TGAGCGGCGAAATCGTGGTGGTCGGCGGTGGTGTGGTCGGGCTGACGACCGCCGTGGTGCTGGCCGAGCGTGGGCGTCGGGTGCGGGTGGTCACCCGGGACCCGGTCGAGCGGACCACCTCGGCGGTTGCCGGGGCGCTGTGGTGGCCGTACCGGATCAGGCCGGTCGCGTCGGCGCGCGCGTGGGCGCTGCGCTCGTTGGACGTGTACGAGGAGCTGGCGGCGGACCCGGACCGTACCGGCGTACGCATGGTCGAGGGGGTACTGGGCGAGGAGGAGCTGGACGACGGGTTCGGCTGGCTGACCGCCCGGCTGCCGGGGCTGCGGCCGGTCACCGCCGAGGAGTACGCCGGGACCGGACTGTGGGCGCGGCTGCCGCTGGTCGACATGGCGGCGCATCTGCCGTGGCTGCGGCGGCGGTTCGTGGCGGCGGGCGGGGTGGTCGAGACGCGTACGGTGTCCGATCTGGCGGAGGTCGAGGCGCCGGTGGTGGTCAACTGCACGGGGCTCGGGGCGGCCGAGCTGGTGCCGGACCCTTCGATGGTGCCGGTGCGGGGGCAGTTGGTCGTGGTGGAGAACCCGGGCATCCGGACGTGGGTGGTGTCGAAGGGCGCCGACGGGGAGATGGCGTACTTCTTCCCGCAGCCGGGGCGGCTCCTGCTGGGCGGTACGGCGGTCGAGGGCGAGTGGTCCACGGAGCCGGATCCCGACGTGGCGGAGGCGATCGTACGGCGGTGTGCGGCGCTGCGGCCGGAGATCGCGGGGGCGCGGGTGCTGGACCATCGGGTGGGCCTGCGGCCCGCGCGGGACGCGGTTCGGCTGGAGCGTGAACTCCTGCCGGACGGGCGGGTGTTGGTGCACAACTACGGGCACGGCGGGGCGGGCGTGACGGTGGCGTGGGGGTGCGCGCAGGAGGCGGCGGAGTTGGCCACTCCCTGAAGCCCGCCTGGCGGGGGCTCGGGGAATCGCGCGCCCCGCCCCCGCCGGCCCGCAGCGCGGCCTAGGTCGTGTCCGGCGGATCAGGTCAGGAAAGCCGCGGTGCCTCATCGACGCCGCAGGCCGGCGTGCCAGACCCCGCGTCCGCGGCATGATCCGCCGGACAGGCCCTAACCGTGGTCGTGGCCCAGTGGGTCGCCCTCCGTCTCCGTACCGGCCCCCGGGCCGACGCGGATCTCGAAGTCGCCGTCGTACCTCTTGTGGCCCTCGATGACCGCGAGTTCGACGGCCTCGGAGCCCATCTCGCCGCGCACGATGACCGGGTCGCGGCGCAGGTCGCGCATGAGGGCGACGCACATGCCGATCATCACGAGGACGAAGGGCGCGGCGGCCAGGATGGTGAGGTTCTGCAAGCCGGTGAGGGCGTCGCCCTGGCCGCTGCCGACGAGCAGCATGATGGCGGCGACCGCGCCGGTGACGACGCCCCAGAACACCACGACGAACCGGCCGGGTTCGAGGGCGCCCTTCTGGGAGAGCGTGCCCATCACGATGGAGGCGGCGTCGGCGCCCGAGACGAAGAAGATGCCGACCAGGATCATCACCAGCAGGCTGGTGGCGGTGGCGATGGGGAACTCCTGGAGCACGCCGAAGAGTTGGCCCTCGGGGGTGTCCTCGCCGGCGAGTGCGCCGCCCTCCTTCAGCTTCATCGCCGTACCGCCGAAGACGGCGAACCAGATCAGGCTGACCGTGCTGGGGACGAGGATGACACCGCCGACGAACTGGCGGATGGTGCGGCCGCGGCTGATGCGGGCGATGAACATGCCGACGAAGGGCGTCCAGGAGATCCACCAGGCCCAGTAAAAGACGGTCCAGCTGCCCAGCCAGTCGGCGACGCCCTTGCCGCCGCTCGCCTCGGTGCGGCCGGCGAGCTGGGGCAGGTCGCCGAGGTACGCGAAGACCGAGGTGGGCACCAGGTCGAGGACGATGATCGTCGGTCCGGCGATGAACACGAACACGGCGAGGATCAGCGCGAGCACCATGTTGGTGTTGGACAGCCACTGGATGCCCCGCTCGACGCCCGAGACGGCGGAGGCGACGAAGGCCAGCGTGAGGACGGCGATGATCGCGACGAGCAGACCGGTGCTGACGTCGTCCATCCAGTCCAACTCCTGGAATCCGGAGCCGATCTGGAGCGCGCCGAGGCCGAGGGAGGCCGCCGAGCCGAAGATGGTGGCGATGATCGCGAGGATGTCGATGACCCGGCCCACGCCGCCCTCGGCGTGCCGCTCCCCGATCAGCGGGGTGAACACGGCGCTGATGGTCTGGCGGCGGCGCTTGCGGAA
This sequence comes from Streptomyces sp., assembly GCA_013361925.1. GTDB lineage: Bacteria > Actinomycetota > Actinomycetes > Streptomycetales > Streptomycetaceae > Streptomyces. The sequence goes on from JABFXD010000687.1 coordinate 2,279, forward strand.
GGTGCTGTAGGCGATGCCGAGGCCGACCACCGCGTAGATCGCCCAGGGATGCAGCGTCCAGTGGAAGAGGGTGGTCGCCATCGCCGTCTCCATGCGGTCACCGGAGTCGGCGGGGTTCGTGCCGGGTGGCGGGGTCGTGTAGTGGGCGAGGGGTTCGCTCACGCCGTAGAACATCAGACCGATGCCCATGCCCGCGCTGAACATCATCGCGACCCACGACACCGTGCGGAACTCGGGCTCCTCGCCCTCCGCGCCGAGGTGGATGCGGCCGTAGCGGCTGACCGCGAGCCACAGCGCGAAGACCACGAAGCAGGAGGCGGCCAGCATGAAGGCCCAACCGCCGTTCTTGATCAGACCGTTGAGCATCTTCGTGGAGACGCTCTCCAGCGAGTCCGTCGCCGTGGAACCCCAGATCACGAACGCCACGGTGATGACGGCGGTGACCCCGAACACCACACGGTCGGTGGTGTGGTCGCGGGGAAGGCCCGAAGAACCCTCCCCGCCACCCCTTTTCTTCATGTCTTCCGTCATTTGCGGCACCTTCTCCCGAAACCCATGGATACGGCCTACCACAGGTACCGCACATGACCCGGTTTTCAACAGTCGATGTCGGATTACTGCATTACTGGGGGACGCGCTGGACGGATCGCGGCGCCTGGACGCCGTCGAGTTCCGTGGTCTCCGGTACGGCGGTGGCGGCGCCGTCCGTGGCGTGCGTGAAGGCCCGGGCGCCACCGACCAGCGGGACGCTCGCCTTCGTGCGGGACAGGTCCAGCGTGAGCGTCGGCGTGGTGGACGGCGGGTCGATCAGGTCCTTGTCCGTGCCCGCGACGATCAGGGCGAGCCGGTGGCCGGCCGGGACGACATGGTCGGTGGCGGCCAGGTCGAGGGTGATCGTGTACGCCTTGCCCGGGGTGAGGGGGACGCCCTTGCCGGGGTCGGCGTAGGTGCCGAGGTCGGCCCAGCCGCGGCTGACGACCTCGTAGTCGACGTCGGCGGTCTTGGCCTGGGTCACCTTGAAGCAGGCGCTGTCACCGGCGGTGCTGACACCCCAGCAGGTGCGGTCGGTGAGGGTGCTGATGCCCTCGCCGCTCGCCGCGTAGTCCCGGATGGTGTTCGGGCCGAGGTCCACGAGGACGGCGGAGAGATGGGCCGTCGAGGTGGTGGGCGTGGCGGTGACGGTGACCTTCGAGGAGCCGGAGATGCGCAGGTCCTCGGTGAGCGCGCCGGTGGTGAAGCCCGCCTTGTCGGGGGTGGAGGTGTCGATCTGCGCGGCCCAGTCGGTCTCGCTCAGCGCCGGGTTGTCGGTGAAGGTCTCGGTGCCCCGCGCGCGGGAGACGCCGAGGGTGCCGACGCCGGGCTGTGTGCCCTGGGCGGGGCGCAGGGTGGTGGTGCCGGTGCCGCGCGGGGGCCAGACCTTGGAGGTGACCCACTGGTCGGGGTGGCGTTCGATGTCGGCCATCGGCTCGCGGTCGATGCCGTTGTCGTAGCCGAGGAGTTCATGGTCGAACCAGCGGTGCAGGGTGTCGACCCATGCCGCGCGGCGGAAGTCGAAGGGGTCGACGTGGCCGGTCTGGGAGAGCCAGATCTTGCGCTCGACACCGTTCTTGGCGAGGGCGTCCCACCACTGGCCGAGGTGCTTCATCCGGACGTTGAGGTCCTGCTGACCGTGGATCGCGAAGACGCTGGCCTTCACCTTGGCGGCGTTCCTGACGTAGTCCCGCTCGGTCCAGAAGCCGGTCCAGTCACCGGTGCGCGGGGCGCCGTCGACGATCTTCTGCTGCACCGCGGCGCACTTGGCGCGGGCGTCGGGGCTGTCGACGTAGTCGGAGAGCCAGTCGGGGCCGGAGTCGTAGAGCGGGGCGCCCTGCTGGAAGTAGTAGTCGTACCAGGAGGAGATGGCGCTGATCGGGACGATGGTCTTCAGCCCCTTGACGCCGGTCGCGGCGACGCCGTTGGCTATGGTGCCGTCCCAGCTCTTGCCGATCATGCCGGTTCTGCCGTTGGTCCAGCCGGCCTTGGCCTTCGTGGTGCCCGTGCGGCTGGTATACGCCTTGGCCCGGCCGTTCAGCCAGTCGACGACGGCCTTCGCGGAGAGGATGTCCGAGCGGCCGCCGACGTCCACGCAGCCGTCGGAGCGGTTGGTGCCGGCGAGGTCGACGCCGACGAAGGCGTAACCGCGGGGCACGAAGTAGTTGTCGTAGAAGAGCGGCATCTGGACGACGTCGCCCTGGGCGTCGTACGTCTTCTTCTGGCTCTCGTTGCCGCGCCCGCAGCAGGAGTAGTACGGGCTGGCGTCCATGATGACCGGAACCTTGCGGCCCTGCGCGGCGGGTTCACGGGGGCGGACGATGTCGACGGCCACGCGGTCGTTCTTGCCGTCGCCGTCCCCGTCGAGGCCGGTGTCCACCCAGACGGCCTCGCGGACGGCGTTCTCGTAGGAGTAGACGGGTTGGCTCTCACGCGGCGCGGCCTGTGCGGCGGCGGGGGTGAGGAACGTGGCCAGCAGGGCGGCGGTGGCCGCCGTCGCGAGCTGTCTCCAGATCGTGAAGCGCGTGCGTATCGGCATGCGCGGACGGTACAGCTGTCAACTCCCGTGCAAAAGAGGGCCGTTTGCCATACAGGGGGCGCAACGTCGGTCATGACGGCCGAATGGCGATCGTGTGACGGCTGCGGCCATGGACATGCCTGGGTCCACAGGGACTGAATAGGCTCCGAACAGACTTCGTGCCCCTACGACTTGGAGCTTTCGTGCACCGCAGAATCATCGCGCCGGGCGCACTCGCTGCCGCGTCCGTCCTGCTGGCGATCCCGGCATCGGCCGCGAGCCACTCCCCCGGCGCCCCGGGCATCGGCGACCCCTACTACCCGGACTACGGCAACGGCGGATACGACGTCTCCCACTACGACCTGCGGCTGAAGTACCAGCCGGCGACGGACGAGCTGGAGGGCACGGCGACCCTGCTGGCCCGCACCACACAGGACCTGTCCCGCTTCAACCTGGACTTCCTGCTGGACGTCTCCGAGGTGCGGGTCAACGGCGCGAAGGCGTCGTTCACCACCTCCGGCGAGCACGAGCTGGAGATCACCCCGAAGTCCCCGCTGGCGAAGGGCACTTCGGTGACCGTCGTCGTGCGGTACAGCGGAGTCCCGTCGTCGAAGCAGGCGTACGGCTTCACCAGTTGGCACCGCACTCCGGACGGCGGGGTCGGCGCGAACGAGCCCGAGTCGGCCTGGTGGTGGTTCCCGAGCAACGACCACCCGCTCGACAAGGCGACCTATGACGTGTCCGTCCTGGTGCCGGACGGCAGCCAGGCCATCTCCAACGGCACGCTCCAGTCGACGAGTTCACGCCTCGGCTGGACC